>NZ_AZFH01000037.1:0-61907 GCF_001435735.1 Ligilactobacillus equi DSM 15833 = JCM 10991 | reverse complement strand
ATTAAATTACTTCAACGAAAAAAGACCCTTTCGGGTCTAAATATGGGGCAATTCATTACCCGAACAAAGTTCGGGAGTCTTCTTGCCCCTGTGATAAAGTATCTAACTTCGCATAGTACCGATACCTTTATAATCATAAAATCAAAAACCAGCCAAGTACTCACAAGCATACTTGGCTGGTTTTAATTACATATCTAATATCCTTTGTTTTTCAAGTGTAGCTTGAATTTTACTTTCCGGGCCATGCCAATTATCGGGTTTAAGTACTTTTTTAGTACGTGAATCATAGTGGGGACGACCATCGGGAAAAAGCTTTTCTAGATTAGCTTGGTGAATACTTGTAATAATTTCTTTCGGGTCAATCCCCATTAAAGCAAAAGTTCCATAAGCTAAATAAATTAAATCTCCTAAAGCATCACTTTGTTTCACTAAATCCGGATATGACGGACGTTTTTTCATTAAAACTTTCTCTTCTGCTCGTTTCAATGCTGCCTCAATCTCAACAAATCTGGCTTTAATTTGGCTTTTTCCATGAGCATCTGCCACTAAAAATTCTAATAACTCTTCAAGCATGAATTCACTACGATAAGCCACTTCTTGATTCGGCAATTGGGTGGGTCGTTCCTTAATTCTATCATCAAAAATTTGGTGAAACTCTCTAACCATTTGATAGTTATCTTTTATCATACTTTATGGCCTCATTTCTTAAAAAATTCTGTATAATCTGCGCAGTTAATCCCCAAATTAACCGTCCTTTGTACTCCCAAGTTTTAACATAACCAGATAAAAGAGGATAATTTTTTAGGTAACCTTGTAGTGTAGTGGGTAAATTTTTAGTTTGGGCTAAGTCAAAAATTTCTACCGGATGAGCTTTTAACCAGGACAAAGGTAACCAAAATATTTCTTCAACTTCGGCTGGTGCAGGATTTATTTTATGATAAGTAACCATACTAATTTCGGTAAAATAAACTTCAATGGGACGCGGATGGGTTAAACGCATTAAAGGCACCTTAACTTCAAAATCCTGAGGAGACAGACCCAACTCTTCACAACTTTCCCGTACTACAGCCGCTAAGGTGGATTCGCCAGCTTCAACTTTTCCACCCGGAAAACAAACTTCACCAGGTTGAGAGATATTCGGGGCCCGCACTTCTAGGAGCAACCGATCTTGATACTTCACAATTAATACAGCAGCTAGCGGGCGCATCAAACATTCACCTCATTCATTCTTCTTTTTCCTTCCTGACACATTGCCAATAATGGGCAACTTGCACAAGCCGGATTACGAGCTGTACAAACTTGCCGTCCCCAAGTGATGAACAGGTGATGAGCGTGAATCCACTCTTCTTGAGGAATTTTAGTCATTAAAACCTTTTCAGTTTGTAACACGCTAGCATCAGTTGCCACCATAGCTAAACGCTTGGAAACCCGCTCCACATGGGTATCAACAGCTAAAGCGGGAATATGAAAACGCTCAGCCAAAACAACATCTGCCGTTTTTCGCCCCACTCCCGCTAGACTTTGTAAATCGCGATGATTTCGAGGAACTTGACTGGCAAAATTATTAACTAAGTCACGGGCACAAGCTACTAAGTAGCGAGCCTTATTGTGGTATAAGCCTAATGTACTGATGTACTTTTCAACTTCAATTGGTTGAGCTTGCATCAAATTTTCTGGTTGTGGGTAAGCAGCAAATAAAGCCGGAGTCACCCGATTAACTGCTGCATCTGTTGTTTGAGCACTCAAGATTACGGCTAGTAAAAAATGAAAATCACTATCTGCTACTAAACTTGATCCCACCTTTGGAAACTTCGTAGCCATTACCGCTAAAGCTTGAGTAGTCGCCTTTTCATCAAGCATCTTTTTCCTTCCTTCCTAATCTTGAGTCCACTTTTTCAGGGGGATTTTCTTCCCTGTCCCCTTAGCTTGATTGCTAGCTGACCAGGCTTGTTTTTGATAACGCTGGTCGCGTAACTTTTGCACGTCAGCTGGTGTCCGAATATTTTGTTTCTCCCAAGATAATAAAATTTTATCCATATACTTCAGGCTAGGTGCCTGATTCATCACAGCTTCGCGCAGTGCTAATTTAACAATAGCTGGTTGGTAATGGTCCTGACTAAACCACATGGCGATTGTTTCAATCTCCATCGGGGTTAGCGCCCGGCCAAATTCACTTTCAATGGCACGATAAATATCTTCGGCTTGGATTTGCTCTTGGACTTGTTCAGCTTGAGCTTCTTTTTGCGTTAAAACGGCCGCTAATTTATCTAGCAATAAATCAAAACTATAAACATCGCTACGTTTACCATCAGCAGCCGTTTTTTGATCAATCTGCAATAATTTCTTGTCCAAAAGACTCTGGACCATCCCATAAATATCAACGATTTTTTGTTGCATAATTTGAGCAATGACATTTAAATCTGGTAAACTTTCTCCTCTTTGGAGATAACTTTGCATTTGCAAATACAGCATAAACTCACTTTCCGTCATACCTAGGGTCCGGTAATGTCGTAACACCAAACCAGAAACATCCACTTGGCCGGCCTGTAAATAGGCTTTCATGAATCCTTCCATCTTCTTTCCCCTCCTAATCTCTTCTCTAACATTATAACAAGAAAAAAATAAGACCACCATTTGGAAGTCTTATTTTTAATCTTTTTAATTATGGGTAAATCCGGTTCAACAAACGTGGGAATGGGATAGCTTCACGGATGTGGCTTTCACCAGTAATCCAAGTTACCGCCCGTTCAAGTCCCAAACCAAAACCTGAATGTGGTACAGAACCGTAACGACGTAAGTCAAGGTACCATTCGTAATCCTTCAAGTCTAAGCCAGCTTTCTTAATTTCGGCTTCTAATTTCACGGGATCAGTTTCCCGTTCAGAACCCCCGATAATTTCTCCATAACCTTCTGGAGCTAACATATCGGCACAAATTACTAAATCTTCGCGGGTTGGGTGGGGTTTCATGTAGAATGGTTTGATAGCCTTAGGGTAGTTAACTACAAAGACCGGCTTTTCAAAGTGGTTGGCCAAGTAAGTTTCTTCTGGCGAACCGAAGTCATCGCCCCACTTAGTATCAGGAAATTCACCTGAAGCTTGAAGTAATTCAATCGCTTCATCATAAGAAACCCGCGGGAATGGTAATTGGGTGTACTTACGTAAAGTTTCCTTATCCCGACCTAAGATATCTAATTCATAGTCACAGTGATCTAAGACGTTTTGAACCAAGAAAGCCACGTATTTTTCTTGAATTTCCAAACTTTCCTCTTGGTGCATGAAGGCCATTTCTGGTTCAATCATCCAAAATTCAATTAAGTGGCGCCGAGTCTTTGATTTTTCAGCCCGGAAGGTTGGGCCAAAAGTGAATACCTTTCCGTAAGCCATGGCACCGGCTTCAGCATATAATTGTCCTGACTGAGATAAGTACGCATCTCTATCAAAGTATTCGGTATGGAATAATTCTGAAGTCCCTTCTGGAGCTGAACCTGTCAAGATAGGGGCATCTAACTTCGTGAAACCTTCTTGGGCGAAAAATTCGTAAGTTGCCCGAATCATTTCGTTACGCACTTTCATAATTGCAAACTGCTTGGAAGAACGTAACCACAAGTGACGGTGATCCATCAAGAAGTCCGTCCCATGTTCCTTAGGGGTAATTGGGTATTCTTCACTTTCCCCGACCACTTCGATATCTTCAATCGCAATTTCGTAACCGAAATGTGAACGGGTATCTTCATGGATTTCTCCCGTAACATACATACTCGTTTCTTGCTTTACTTCTTTGGCTAATTGAAAGACTTCTTCAGAAACTTTATTCTTAACCACCACTCCTTGGAAAAAGGCTGAGCCATCACGTAATTGCAAGAAGGCAATTTTCCCACTTGAACGCTTATTGGTCAACCAAACGCCAATCTTTACTTTTTCGTTAACGTGGTTTTTTGCGTCGATAATGCTAATTGTTTCCAAAAGCTTTCCTCCTAAATTATTGTTGATGTGTTTGGATAAATTTGTAAATCCGATTGATTGCTTCTTCTAAGGTTGCCCGATCAGCTGCATATGAGATTCGCACACAATCTTCCATCCCAAAGGCTTCACCTGGCACAATAACAACTTGTTGTTCCGCCAATAAAGCTGCTACAAAGTCATTGGTTGAGTCAAAGCCACAAGCTTCGACCGCACCTTTGACATTAGGGAAAAGATAAAACGCTCCTTCTGGTTTCGGACCGACTTCAAAACCGGCAAGATTTTCAAGCATTGGATAAATTAAATTCAAACGTGCTTCATACTCTTTGCGCATTTCTTCCACACATGATTGGTCACCTGTCACCGCCGCCAAAGCTGCGTACTGGCTAGCGGCGGTGATGTTACTTGTTACGTGTCCTAGAAAAGCTGTAAGCTTAGCACTTACTTCCTGAGATGCCACCACATAACCGACCCGCCAACCAGTCATGGCATAAGCTTTGGATAAGCCGTTAACTAAAATTGTATTTGCTTGAATCTCTGCTGACAGTTCAACTAAAGAAACGAACCGATTACCATTATAAACTAACTTGCCATACATGTCATCTGCTAGCAAGAGAATTTTATGGTTCACCGCCCAATTTCCAATCGCTTCTAACTCCTCACGACTATAAATTAAACCGGCCGGATTTTGAGGGGTATTTAGAATTAATAGTTTTGTATGATCCGTGCGCTTAGCTTCTAAATCTGCGACTGTGACCTTCAAATTCTGAGAAGGTTGGACAAAAACGGGCTTAGCTTCCGCCAATTTAACTTGTTCCCCATAACTTACCCAATAAGGCAGAGGAATCAAGACTTCATCGCCGGGATTCAATAAAACTTGGGCCAAGGCATAGAGGGCTAACTTCCCTCCCGTCGTGATAACTACATTTTCGGCAACGTAATCAGTACCATAATCTAAATTAGTTCTTTGAGCCACAGCTTGTCTTAATTCAGGAATCCCGGCAGCAGGAGTATAAGAATTAGCTTTATCTTGTGTAATTGCCTGAATGGCAGCTTGCTTAATAAAATTTGGAGTTTCAAAGTCTGGTTCCCCAATGGACAAGTTTAAGACCTTTAAACCCTGAGCTTGCATTTCTTTTGCCTTAGCTGAGAGGCTTAAAGTTGCAGAGGGAGTAATATTTAATGCTCGTTTTGAAAATTCTACCATATTCACGACCCTTTCTTGAAGCACTAAAGATTTTGAATGGTTTGAATAACCGTTCCTTCTTTGAAGGAAATTACGTCATAACACAGTTGATGATTTTTGTTATAGTAAGTAACTTCCCAAACCGGAAATTTGTGTTTCTTTTGCGTCCACATACCTAAGGCAACTTGGGTAATCTTTTGCGGATGGCGATTTTTAGCTACCAGCTGGCGGGCTTGCTGGACAGAAATTCCCTTATTTTGGGAGTAAATGTTAACTTTACTAATTTTCCGGTCCTTAACTGCCATAACAACATAGTACGACTCACCCTTTTGGTCACGCCCACTGATTGCATAGTAATCGTCACCACGTTCAAACCAATAAAAGTCATCAACCTTAGTGATTTTGGCGTACTTGGCTGCAACATTTTGAGCTTGTCTTTTAGCATTAAAGTAAGGTAGTTGGGCCGCGATATATATATATAGCATCGCACCTAATACAGTAATCAAAGTCAAAATCCACCCTAAATTGCGCCAATTAACTGCCCTTTTTCGTGTTCTGCGCATAAATGTTCACTCAATCCTTATTATTGTTTGTGACTTTTTCTCACAACACTTTGATTATACCATTATTTTGTATGAGAATGATGATTTTCAAAAAATTCTTTCACTGCTTGACTAATTTTTTGACTAGTAAATTCTTTTTGTAGTAAAGCCGATGGTAAGGCATGACGGAACTGCTGACCATAACCTTTCGTAACCACTCGACTGTCTAAAACTACTAAAGCCCCCCAATCATCTTCCGAACGGACTAAACGTCCAAAACCTTGCTGAAAACGTAAAATCGCCTCAGGTAAGGAAATTTGGCTAAAAGGATTTTTACCTTGCATTTGCACTCTTTGATAACGCACCGTATTAATAAAGGAATCTGGTACCTGAAAAGGCAAACGAGCAATAATCAAGAGCTCTAGTTGCTCATTGGGTAAATTAATTCCTTCAAAGAAGGTCCCCGTCCCTAGCAACACGGCTTTCTTATCCTGATCAAGACGAAAACGCTTAGCTAATTTCTTGGGGCCACCAGTTACACCTTGAGCATAAATCACCCTTTCTTTGGTCAAACCCATGTGTGCTAGTTTTTCGTAAACTTGAGCAATACTATTCAAAGAATTGAACAAAACTAAGGTTTGACGCTTGGTATCACGAAGTATTTGCGCCAACATTTGCGCTTGGTACTCTACATATTGGCTTTCTTCAATCCGCGTAAAATCTGGACCATCGTTAACTAAGAAAGCTTGAGCTTGATTTCGATAGTCAAAAGCTTCCTCATAACTTTGTTCTTGTAAACCGGGGTTAAGATCTAACTGATCCAAAACATAAGCTTTCGTAGCACGGGTAAAAATCCCAGCCCCTACAAAAGCAACCTTATTAAAATGACGGTAAACTTGTTTTTGCAAGTAATCACGTCCACTTAATAAACCAAAATGAAGACGTAAGTGGGCATTTTCTTGCCCATAAACAAAGCTTAACCAAAAAATTTCTGGATTTTGGAGCTGTTCAACTTTTTCTAAGACTAACTTTTGGTACAAAATCATAGCTTGTTCTAATTGACTTACCAAGTGAAAATAATCTTGCAGTAAATCAGCATGACTTTGGCTCAGTCCTCCGAGATTTTGTGCCGCTAACATCCGAGTCTTGAGACTTTGATTTAAACGGCTAAATTCTGCTTGAGCCTTGTAAATCCGTTGAAAATCTGCAATATTGGCTTTAATTAGTCCCCGTAACTTGGAATTTTCTACTCTGACCTCGGTAATCCCAAATTTCTGATGTTTTTTTGGCATTAGATAAGCCATAAATAAGGTTCGTATGGCGATAATTTCATGGTCAATCACCCGTAATGCACGTAACAATTCACTAAATTGTTGTTTACTTAATAAAAGCTGGTTAATCAAATCATAAAAAGAAACGCTGACATGCGATTGCATCTTAACCGCAATTTTGTCGGATAGAATCTTAATGGCATCAAAGTCTAAAACCTCTTGATTACTCTTAATAGCTGCTTGCACCAAGTGATGAGCTTCATCGACAACCAGCACAGCTTGACCACTGCTGAGTTCTGCCGCATGACTAACCAAGTTGGCATGGGTGGTCACCACCATTTGAGCTTGCTTAATACGGGTTGTTTGTCTTTGCCAAAAGTCATACGGATAAAAAATATCGTCATTTTTGAGATAATCACTAGCCGCCATACTATCAAGGTAAGGTTCTTGATTTAGATGTAATTCATCCAAATCTCCGGTTTGAGTCTCTAAGAGCCACACCAAGATTTTCATCTGCAAAAGTCGAACATGTTCATTTTGAGGAATTTTTAAGCTTGACCAAAAATCTTTCAAACTTAGAAAATGGCTTTTAGCCTTACTTTCAACCAATTGTGGTGGGATATCAAATAGTGGCGCCACCTTTGTCTGGTATTCTTCTCCTAATTGTTTAGCTAAAGTCATGGTTGATGTTGCTAAAACTACCTTCTTACCAGCTAAAGCCTGGAAACTAGCAGGTAAAAGATAGGCCACCGTTTTTCCTGAACCGGTCGGTGCTTGCAGGAGCATTTCGCGACTTTTTTTTTGTTTAAAAAAGGTCTGTAAATCATCCATCATGGCTCCCTGCTTCTTCCGTAAGGTTAGCTTATTTTTGAAAAAAGCAACTTTTTCCTGGTCACTTTGCGGATAAGTAGCTCCTTGACTAGTAGCAGTCTGGCTTTGGGGACGTCTAATCACGATATCTTGCACCAAAACCCATTCATTAGCCAAACTTTCGCTTTGTTTCTGGCGCGCCGCTATTTGAAAGACTCGCCCGGTTTCATAAACTAGACTTTGCCCTAAGAATGCCAATTGCTTAAGCGTTGCTTGCGGTAAAGTTGCTACTTTTTGAAGAATTTTAGTTAAAATTTGCGCCGTCACCAAGGCATCACTATCAGCCCGATGCGGTTGGTGTGCAAGTTTGAGCGTACGACTTAAATCTTCCAAGCGATATGAAATAAATTTGGGGTAAACAATCTGGGCTAATTGAACCGTATCTAAACCTGGTAAATCTAAAGATGGATATCCTACTCTTTCGAGTTCATAATTCAAAAAACGATAATCAAATTGGATATTGTGCGCGACAAAGACCGTCTCTTGTAAAAAAGCATATATACTGCCAGCCACTTCTTCGAAGGTGGGAGCTTGTTTTAAATCAGCTTGCTTGATACCTGTTAAATTTTGGACTTCCTCACTTACCGGACATAAAGGATTCACTAAGGTATCAAAAGTATTGACTACTTCGCCTGCCTGCATTAACACACAGGAAAATTGAATAATCCGGTTTTGACCATCAAGACTGGTCCCCGTCGTTTCTAAATCTACGACAGCATAAGTTGTTTGGTTGTTCACCATGCTCACTACTTTCTAGTGTGTAATCTGTATTTATTTTACCACATTTAGGTAAGGATTGCTTTAGCTTGTCGTTCCAAGACTTTCTTTGTATAATTAATTTGATTACAATTTTTAAGCATAAAAATAAATTTTTGAAAGGAAAATTTCTATGTATCCAGTCATTTCGGGTGCCCGTGGTACTAGTCATGCTAAGATCATCTTAATGGGGGAACATGCCGTTGTTTACGGCCAACCTGCTATCGCCCTACCCTTACTGACCGTCCAAACTCAAGTTACAGTCACAACTTTACCTTGCCAACAATTTCTCTTAGAAAGTGACTACTATTCCGGCGCGGTAGCCGATTTACCAACCCAAATGCAGGGCTTTAAAGACCTCATTATGCACCTAATTACCGCTCATCCTAACAGTCCGGGATTTAAATTAACACTTACTAGCCAATTGCCAGCCGAAAGAGGTATGGGTTCATCAGCAGCAGTAGCCGTAGCTTTGGTCAAAGCCCTGACTAATTTCTACCAAGATCAGCTCAGCCACGACGAGCTCCTAGACTTGGCCAATATCGCCGAAAAAGCCACCCATAAAAATCCTAGTGGACTTGACGCCGCTACAGCAGCTAGTAACCAACCAATTTGGCTCATTCGCGGACAAAAACCCCGGCCCATCCCGATTAAGATGAATGCCTACTTGGTAATTTGTGATAGTGGAATCAAAGGCCAAACCAGTCAAGCTATCCAAATTGTCAAAAAAAAACTGATAGAATCACCCCAAGCAGGCCAAACGACTCTCACAAAGCTCGGACAATTGGCTTATAAAAGTCGCGAGTTTTTGGCCAAAAATCAGATTCAATCCCTAGGTCAAGCCTTTGACGCCGCCCATCACGAACTTCAAAAACTTGGTGTTAGTCTACCAGCACTCGATAACCTCATTACCATAGCCCGTCAAAACGGCTCAATTGGCAGTAAATTAACTGGCGGTGGTCGAGGAGGCTGCTTTATTAACCTCTTACCAGACTACGCGAGTGCCAAAAACTTAGCGGTTCAGCTCAAAGCCGCTGGCGTACGCCAAATTTGGATTCAAGCTTTAAACCAATTAAATTAAGAAAGGAAATTTTCGATGTTAAACAGCGCTAGTGCCCGTGCACATACCAACATTGCCCTTGCTAAATATTGGGGCAAAAGAGACGAAGAGCTCATTATCCCTATGAACTCTTCTTTATCCTTAACTCTAGATCACTTTTACACCGATACTCAAGTCACTTTTGACGACAGTCTTACTGCTGATCTCTTTGAACTTGATAATCGAACTTTACCAGCCACTAAGTTAACTCCTTTTTTAGACTTAGTACGACAAAAAGCTGGGATTAAAACTTTTGCGGCCGTTAAGTCCTTTAACCACGTACCTAATCAAGCCGGACTGGCTTCCTCGGCTTCTGCCTATGCAGCTTTGGCAGCGGCAGCTAGCAAAGCTGCCGGTCTCGAGCTCACCCGACCCGAACTTTCACGCTTAGCGCGACGCGGATCTGGTTCGGCCAGTCGCTCCATTTACGGTGGTTTTGTAGAGTGGCAAGAAGGCCACGACGATCTCACTTCAGTGGCTGTTCCAATTGAAGAAGAAACAGACTGGAAGATTGGTATGCTCGCTATTATTCTAAATGCTGGGGTCAAGAAAATCGCTAGTCGTGCAGGAATGCAACATGTCGTAAAAACTTCACCTTACTACCCCGCCTGGGTTAAAGAAAGTCAAGCTGATATTGATGCTTTAAAACAAGCCATCGCTAACCGTGATTTTACTCAATTAGGAGAGATTTCGGAAAGTAACGCCTTACGCATGCACGCACTAAACTTAGCAGCGCGCCCACCATTTTCTTACTTTGAGGCTAGCACTATCAGGGCAATAACCATGATTGAGGAACTTCGCGCCCAAGGAGTGTCATGTTACTATACTATGGACGCGGGCCCTAATGTCAAAGTCTTATGTCAAGAAGAGGATTTACCAACTATCAAGGCCTATTTGGCACCGGCTTTTGGAACGGAAAATCTGCTCTTTGCTCGACCAGGACAAGGAGTAAAATTCTTGGAAGGTGATCTTCATGGCTAAGATTAAAGTTCCAGGCAAGCTCTTCCTAGCTGGAGAATACGCTGTCACTCACCCGGGGCAACCAGCCATCATCATGGCCGTAGATCGCTACCTCACTGCCCAGATTACGCCCAGTCTCGAAGGATTTATCACTTCTAATCAATACCCGGGCAAGGTCCAAAAATTCACTCGTAAAGCCAACGGTGACCTTCTTTTTCTTAAAGAAGACCGACACTTTGACTTTATTATGACTACTTTAGAACAGGTGGAACAATTAGTTGCCCCGGCCAACCGCAAAAATTTTACGCTTCATTTCACTAGCCAGTTAAATGACGCTGTCAGCGGACATAAATATGGACTCGGATCTTCAGCAGCAGTAACCGTTGCCACTGTCAAGGCTCTCAATGATTTTTATAACCTAAAGCTCTCCAAATTAGCTATTTTTAAGCTTGCATCCCTAAGTCATCTCTTAATTCAAGGTTCGGGCTCTGGTGGCGATATTGCGGCCTCAACTTTCGGAGGTCTGATTGGCTACCACAGTTATGATCGTCAATGGCTCCAAGCCAGGAGACAAATCCTTAATATTAAAGAATTGTTAGCTACCGACTGGCCTAACTTAAAAATTGAAAACCTACCTTGGCCTCATGAACTTTTTTTCGAAGTTGGTTGGACTAATCAGGTTGCAGACACAAGTCAACTTTTGAAAAAGAAAGCTCTATCACCTGCAGACCAAGCAGAATTCTTAAAAGAGTCTCAAGCCGTCGTTGAAGCCTTAATTATAGCCTTTAAAAACGGCTTACATCCTCTCTTATGGCCCGGTTTCGCTAAAAATCGCCAGTTTCTCTTGGATATGGCTCAAAAACGACACTTCACACTGGAAACACCGGCTTTAAATCAATTGATTGAACTCGCTTTAGAAAGAAATGGTGCTGCCAAAACATCAGGAGCTGGTGGTGGTGATTGTGGCTTCGCTTTTTTTGAAAGTCAAAATGACGCTATCAGGACTCGCCGAATTTGGCGTAAAAATGGGATTATTCCCTTACAGCTCAAACTCGATCAAGAATCGTGAGGAGGTAACTTATGGATCCACATATGCATCGTAAGTATGAACACATTTCCCTAGCAGAAAAATTTTATGCCGAAGCTAAGGACAACGGCTTCGACCAAGTTCAACCGTTGAGCCAAAATTTACCCGAACTAGCTTTAGCTGATATCCAATTGGACAGTCGATTAGCTGGAAGAAAGATGACCCGGCCTTTCTTTTTAAATGCGGTTACCGGCGGGAGTCCCCAAGCTCAAAAAATCAATGAAAGTTTTGCTCGCGTCGCTGCTAAGACCGGCTTGGCCATGGCTGTCGGCTCCCAGAGTATTACTTTCAAATTTGAAGAAAGCTTACCTTCTTTTACTCGGGTGCGGGAATTAAATCCTGATGGACTATTGTTAGCTAATTTAGGAGCTCACCACCCCCTCGTAAACGCCCAAAAAGCTGTCGACCAAATCCAAGCTGATATTTTAGAACTTCATGTTAATGCAGCCCAAGAATTAACCATGCCTGAAGGCGACCGTGATTTTTTCTGGCAAGATAATATTGCAACCGCAGTTAATTCTCTTTTAGTTCCCGTAATAGTTAAAGAGGTTGGCTTTGGTATGAGCCCACGGTCCTTACTGAAACTTGCTAACCTAGGCGTTAAGTATGTCGACTTGGCTGGTAAAGGCGGTACCTCTTTTGTACAGATTGAAAACTTCCGTCGCCCCCAAAAAGAACTAGCCTTTCTGGATAACTTAGCTTTAACCACAGCACAAAGCCTGATTTTGGCTCAACCTTACCGAGAGAAATTGTCCTTAACTGCTAGCGGTGGCATTCGGACTGCCCAAGATATCGTTAAAGCCTTAATTTTAGGCGCAGATAATGTAGGAATTTCCGGTCACTTCCTGCACGTCTTACTCAAACAAGGTGAAGTCGGTCTTGAAGAAGAAATTCATCGTTTAACAGAAGAAATCAAACTCATTATGCTCCTACTTGGTTGTCAGACAATTGCTGAACTTCAACAAGTGCCTTACATCTTGACAGGGCAACTCAAAGATTATCAAGCTTTCAATAACTAATAAAAGTCCTTACGGGGACTTTTTATATTACTCTTGTATGCAGAACTTACAAATAGTCACACCAATGAAATGTATGAAGTCCTTCTACAATAAATTAAGCCAAATTAAAAACATCTCTCAAACCAAATTTGGTTGAGAGATGCTTTTCTAATACTATAAGAATTGCCGATGTTTTTTGGTAATCCAATGATATAAATTAACATAAATTAGGGCAAAGACCGTCCCTACTAAAATCCCTTTAATAAGGTTAAAAGGCACAACCCCTGTTAAAATTAAGGTTGGTAAAGGAACATTAATCTTTAAACCCAAAACTGCCATGTAAACCGGAGTAATCACCGTCCAATTAGCCAAGGACAAGAAGAAAGTTAAAGAAACAGTTCCAGCTGCAATTGCCCTGAAGTAATCGAAAAGTTTAGGCTGTTTATCTTTTAACAAGAAGTAGATTGGTAAGCATAAAGCAAATGTCGCCAATAAGTTGCTACCGACCCCAATGATTGATGGTAAAGCTAATCCCTTAATTACCAGATATAAAACCGACCTCACAATAGCAATCATTGACCCGCCGAAACCCCCTAAGGCAAAGAAACCTAATAAAATCGGCACATCAGCGAAATCAATCGACATCCAAGGGACAATCGGAATGATTGGGAAGTGGAAAAACATCAGTAGATAAGAAATTGCTGCTAAGCAGGCAATAATTACTGATTGACGAACAGTTGTAGCTTGTTTACTCATGGTTAAGCATCCTTTCTTAGATTACCTTCATGCTTAGAATAAAGAAAAGGTCCTATTTGTGAAAATAGGACCTTCCTATCCTACCTTCTCTCATCCAGACTTTACTGTCGGTTTTGGAATTGCACCAAATCAACCCGAAGGTTCGCGGACTATCACCGCCGGTCGGGAGTTACACCCTGCCCTGAAGATAAACCAATATAAATTTTATTAACACCTATATGATACAACGCTTTCATAATTTTGACAAGAATTTTACAAAGTTTTTTCCTTATTTTTATTCAAACAACCAAAAGAGAGTGGGAAAAAACTATATTTTCAATTAAATTTTAAAAAATTTCTATCAAAAAACGCTAGAAATTAACGTTATTAGCAACGTAATTTCTAACGTTTTTAGCTTTGAGACCTTTCTCCTAGCCTCTTTTCTCATATTTAGTATTCGTTTTCGTTATAACCAAATGCTTGTAAGTCGACCTTACGATCTTTCCAATTAGGTTGGACCTTGACCCATAATTCAAGATAAATTCTATCTCCCAACATGAGTTCAATATCCTTGCGAGCTTTAACCCCAATGTTTTTCAACATTTGGCCACCTTTACCAATGATAATTCCTTTTTGACTCTTTCTTTCAACAATAATTGAAGCTTGAACATGTAGTTTTTCTTCATCTTCTCGATTGATTCCCTCAATTAAAACAGCCACAGAGTGAGGTACCTCTTGACGGGTCAATTCCAAAATTTTTTCCCGGATTAATTCACTCATAATAAATCTTTCAGGGTGGTCAGTAATCATGTCTTCAGGATAGAATTGCGGACCTTCTGGTAAATGTTGTTCAAGCGAAAGTAATAATTCTTCAACATTGTTTCCTTGTAAAGCTGAAATAGGAAAAACTTCCGCGTATGGTAAGGTATCCTTGTAATCATCCATGATTTCTAATAATTTATTGGGATGAATTTGATCAATTTTATTAATAACTAAATATATTGGCTTTTTGACGTTTTTGAGACGATTAATAATGAAGTCATCCCCCTTGCCCCGCTTTTGCGTAGCATTCACCATAAACAAAACAGCGTCAACTTCGTTCAATGTTGACAAGGCTGATTCCACCATAAAGTCACCTAAACGACTTTGTGGTTTATGAATCCCTGGTGTATCAATAAAGACAATTTGGGAGCTATTCGTTGTATAAATTCCTTGAATCTTATTACGAGTCGTTTGAGCCTTGTCGCTCATAATGGCAATCTTTTGGCCAATAACGTGATTTAAAAATGTTGACTTGCCGACATTAGGTCGTCCTAAAATCGCTACAAAGCCTGAATGAAATTGATCTGTCAAAGTATTAATTCCTTCCTCTTTTTAATTTTATAAACTTAACAACTGCCATAAATGTGGTACAAAAATAATCGCACCTACAATCATGGCATAAATAGCCGCCAGTAAGACCGCACCCGCAGCCATATCTTTGGCCTTTTTAGCGAGGGGATGCCGTTCCATCCCGGTCGTTAAATCAACGACATTTTCTAAAGCCGAATTCCAGATTTCACTGGATAAAACTGCGAAGATGGCGCTTGTCAACCAAAGCCACTCCATGGTTATTAAGTGAAACCACCAACCTAAAACGGCCACTAAAATTATTGACGTCACATGAAAACGAACATTTCGTTCTTCTCGATAAGCAGTCACCAAACCTAGAATAGCAAATCCTAGTGAATGGAAAAAGTGACGATTCTTCCAACCACTAACATTTTCAGGCTTTTTGATGATTTCTTTTTTAGTCTCTTTTAAGTCCATAGGCATCTAAGATTTCCTTTTGTAAGCCAAACATTTCCTTTTCATCAGCCGCCCGCATATGATCATAACCATTTAAATGTAAAAAGCCATGCACCACTAAAAAACCTAATTCTCGTTCTTCAGAGTGGCCGAGATACTCTGCTTGTTCTTTGACTTTATCCATAGAAATCATGATATCACCGATGTTTTTAGGCATTTTAAAATCAGCATCTTCTGGTATGATAATCTCCATTTCATCGGGATTATCTTCTTCAATTGCAAAGGAAATGACATCCGTCGGTTTATCAACCCCACGATATTCCTTATTAATTTGATGGATTGCTTCATTATCCATTAAAGTAACTGACATTTCAGTCTCGGAAGGTAACTTAATAAAATTTCCAGCAAACTCAATCAAATCAGCCACCATATCTAATTTAGCTTGAGGTACGGTTTTTGTTTCATCATAAATTTCTAAATCCATGTACTTAATCTTCCTCTTTCATTGGAACTTCTGTTTTTTTACTTTCTTCTTGCTCTTGGGGCCGATCGTAGGCAGAAATAATTGCCGAAACTACCGGATGACGGACCACGTCTTTGGCATCAAATTCGACAAAACCAATCTTTTTAACTCCTTGCAAAACTCGTTTGGCATCAACTAAGCCCGATTGGCTGTGACCTTTGGGTAAGTCAATCTGGGTTTCATCACCATTAACCACCATCTTCGAGCCAAAACCTAACCGCGTTAAGAACATCTTCATTTGCGCCCGGGTAGTGTTTTGCGCTTCATCTAAAATCACGAAAGCTTTATCTAAAGTTCGCCCCCGCATGTAAGCTAAAGGTGCAATTTCAATAATGCCCCTTTCAATTAGACGTTCGGTATGTTGGGCTCCCAAGATTGAATTTAAAGCATCATAAATCGGACGTAAATAAGGATCAACTTTTTCTTTCAAATCACCGGGTAAAAAGCCTAATGATTCCCCTGCTTCTACGGCTGGACGAGTTAAAATCAGTCGATCAACCTCCTTACGTTTTAAGGCAGCCACAGCCATAACGACTGCGAGGTAAGTCTTTCCAGTCCCTGCTGGACCAATACCAAAGGTCAAATCATTGTGACGGACCATTTGAACGTATTGTCGTTGACTGTAATTTTTAACCCGAATCGCGTGGCCGTGATTATCTTTTAATAAAACATCACTATATAGATCTTGGAAGTACTCCAAAGTTCCTCGTTGCGCCATATTCATAGCCGAAACCACATCAGCTTCTGACAAGCTCACCCCTTGTAGGAGTAAATTCTCTAATTGACGTAAAACTTCCAAAACCATGGACACATTTTCTTTGGACCCCTCAATCTTAATTTTAGTACCAAAAGGGTTTAAACTTACATCACTTTCTTCTTCGATTAATTTGAGATTGCCATCATTCACTCCACACAAAGCCAACACTAAGTTAGGCTTTTCCAGGTGAAATTCTTTTTCAACCATTTCTTCTGCGGCCAAAACAATCCCTCCTATTTATCCTAGTATTCTTCTTTATTCTACCATAATTCTAGCTTTTTGGATAATTATTCCCTCAAAAGCTCTAGAAATCATTTCACACGCATTCGCGTACTCAACAATCTAAAGAACTAATAAAAAAATGTAGCGCTTTTTGCACTACATTAAAAAGGATATACAACTTCCAATCGAAGTATATACAAGTTTTTAGGGCCAAAAAATACTAGCCTTTCCGGCTTTTCTTAAAAGTAACCCCTGCGCCTAAAGTAGCCAAGACAGTCGTTACTCCGAGTAAAATTTTGTTAATAGCCCCACCAGCCACTTGATCTGCTTGACTATTCACAGTTTTAGCTAACTTCACTGGAGCTTTCTCAACGGACATTTGGTCATCTGCTTGCTTTAAGGCAACTGTTTGCGCTTGGTTAGTTGCTTGGTTAGTTGACTCAACTGATGAATCCACTACTTTAACAGTGTTTTGATTAACACTTTCCTTAAAATTGACAGACTTACTTACCATTGGAACATTGGCGCTTGCTTGGATAGTGTTGCTTACGTGGTAAGTAGCTGAAACAGGCTTATACGCAGAAGCTACACTACCATTAGGAGTCGATACTACTGATTCAGCTACAGATGTTGGCGCCACTGTTGGTCCTAAATCCGTTGCAGTCGATGCAACAGTTACGTGATCTGTATTTTCTGCTACCAAATCTGCGGTATTTTCAACTGCTGTTGTGTCAGTAGTATTAGCTACCGGCTCCTTGTAAGCGGAGGCCACTAAGATACGACCATTAGATTGAGCTAACTTCATTTCAACTTCTTTAATAGCCAATAACGCTTGGTGAGCAGTTTGAATCTTAGTTAATTTAGTTTGAGCCACTTCTAAGTCAGCTTGTTGGCTGGCTAAAACTTCTTGGGCAAGAGTCAATTCTGCTTGAGCAGTAGCTTGCGCTTTTTGAGCAGCAACTAGGTTAGCTTGGGCTTGCTTCAATTGTGCTGGAGCTGCTTGGTAAGTAGCTAATTGGTTTTGCAACTTTACAATTTGCTCTTTTTTCGCTGTTACTTGCTTTTGACTTTGTTTAAGGGCTACTTGAGTAGCATTTAACGTCTTTGTTGCTTGAACTAATTGTGTTTGCTTAGCTTTTAAATCAGCTTGAGCGCTACTAATTTGGTTTTGTAATTCACTCACTTGAGCTTGGGCCGCCACCAAAGCTGCTTGGTTTTGACCTTGCACAGCTGCTGCAACTTGATAATCAGCTTGAACTGTAGCAACTTGCTTTTGAGCTACTTGGACGGCCTGCTTAGCCACTTGGACAGCTTGCGTCGCTTGTCTTTGAGCTTGTGCAGCCAATGTTAATAATTTAGCTTGACTTAATTGATTTGAACTACCAATTTTTTGTGTTAAGTTAGTAGCAGCTTGCTTTTGAGCTACTTGAGCCACAGCTAACGCCTTTTGCTTAGTATCTAAAGTTACTTGCGCTGCTTTTAGTTCTGCTTTTAAGTTTACTAACTTAGCAGATGTGTTCTTAATAATTACTTGAGCTTGGTTGGCTGATGTTTGCGCCTTTTGAAGCTTAGTTTGAGCTTGCGCTTGTTGATTTTGCACTTGACTCATCTTTGTCTTAGCGGCTGTCAAGTCTTTTTGAGCTTGTTTTAGTTGACTTTGTAAGTTATTAACTTGCTTTTGGGCTTGGTTTACCTGGCTTTGCTTATTAGCCACTTGGTTCTTAAGATTTGTGACTTCACTTTGAGCTTGCTTGTAGTTGGTTTCCACCTTTTGGTAACGTGCTGTTTGGTTAACAAAGTTACTTCGGTTGACATTTGACTTTCTAACTGGACTACAGTCAAAGCCATCTTTAATATAAGCTTCAAAGTTGTAGTGAATTTGCCCCATAGAGTCGATACTTAAACCAACATATTCATAGCCTGCATAAGTCACAAAGTTTGTAGCGTGTCCCCAAGAAACATGAGCGTCATTAAACATCATGCTAATAATCGTCCGATAAATTCCGCGCTTCAGATCGTTTAAGCTAATTTGACCTTTACGTAAGTATCCAGCACTAATATTTTCTCCCACGCCTACATGGTTAGCTTTCCCAACTTCGTTTAACCGTTTAACATCGTGAGCCCGGTAAGTGTAAAGTGACCAACCGTCAGCATCGTAAGCCTTAGCAACTTCATTAGCCACCTTGATTGAACCGTTACTTAATTTAAGGTCAGGCATTCCAAATTGACGTCGCATGTTATTAATTAAAACTAAAGTATATTCGTTCAAGTACAACATGTAGTCTTCAGAGATATCATTGTAACTATCAAAAACAATAGTCTTATCTACTTCACTATCAATAAATAAATTATTGTTGTATTCTTTTTCGCCTAAGGTTGTTAATTGCTCAGAAGTTACCCCTTGACCGTGAGCGTAATTCTTCAAGGCTGCTACAAATTGGTTGCTTATTTTAATTTCAGTATCATCAGCCAACACCGCAGCACTTGCATCGTTTAATAACTTCAAAGTACTTTGTAAATTAGCATTAGCCTTAGTTAAATCAGCATTTAAACTTGCTTTAGCTACTGTTAGATCATTAACTTGAGCTTGAGCAACAGTCACCGCGTCTTGTAAACTTTTAACCTTAGTTTCCGCTTTAATTTGAGCTGTTTGAGCTTTAACCACATCAGTTTGATTTTGAGCCAAGGCACTTTGGGCTTGAACTAAAATTTGATCAGCTTTCCGCGCGTTAACAATGGTCGTATTAGCCATATTAATTTGGTCTTTTAAACTGGCAACTTGTTTTTGAGCAACATCTTTTTGAGTTTGAGCAGTGGCTAAGTTTTGAGTCGCTTGAGCCATTTCTTTTTGAGTCGCTTCAATATCCGCTTTTACAGCCTGAGCTTGCGCTAATTTTTCTTCTTGATTAGTTGCAACTTGTTGAGCTTGGGCAACATTAGCCTGTAAGTGTTCTAAATCTACTTTACCTTGTAAATCAGCAATTTTATTATTATTAGCGTCAATTTGGGCTTGAATAGCTTGTAAGTGGGAATTAGCTACGTCAACTTGCTTTTGAGCTGCAACCTGTGCTTGGGAGGCGTCATCGAAGGCGGCTTGAGTAGCCTCTGCTTGAGCTTGCATTTGTGCTAATTCAGTTTGACTCTGAGAATAATCAGCTTGAACTTTTGCAGTGTTGGCTTGAGCTTCGTTAACCAAGACTTGGGAGGCTACGACTTGAGCTTGAGCTTCTTCAACATTTTGGGTAGCAGCTTGAGAAGCTGCTTGCTTTTGACTAACATTCTCGGAATTTGTATATACACTATTTTCGAGAGTTGATACTTTATTATTAGCTTGATTTAAATCTTCATTAACTTGACTTGACATGTATGAGTTAAATTCATTGCTTGTTTGGTTATTGTTGATATCGTCAGCTTGAATTTGAGGAGCTGCAATAACTGATCCACTAACTAATACGGCAAGTGATGCTCCGGTTACAATTGATTTTTTATTCACTTTCATTTTCATAATCTCCATTTGTTATTATTTTTAGTCCGAACATGTTTATACACGTATAATAACACGACTTCGAAAAAGCACAACACCCCAGACTCCCTCAAACTTGACTATACATGTTTGGTAAAAGCAAACTCTTGGTGATATATAAAATTTTTATAACCTTGTTTTTGCATGTACATGTTATAAGGTGGCGATAAATCAACTTTCATTGTCGTTAATAAATAACTTATGCGTAAATTTCCAACAATATATTTCGAAAATTTTAGTTTAAAATATACGAAATTGTTTTTGAAAAAAATATTTTTTTGTAAAACCGCACCTCTACCTAATGCAATCCGTCCTTTTTTATGCTAAACTACTAATTGTATTTAAAAGAGGTGGATTTTCATGAAACATTTAACAGCAATGTTTTGGGGTGCTATTTATGGTGAAGTCTTAGGTTTCTTAGTATCATCTTTAACGGGTGAACACTTTACTATGGGCATTAGCGCGTTGATTCCAGCCATCGCGGGTTGGTTATTCGTAGCCCTAGTCCAAAAATTCATCGATACTCCTGCAGAAAAATAGCGCCAAAAAAGAGATAGGATCAATATCCTATCTCTTTTTTAAATACCCTTTCTTTGGGTACTAAATTCTAACTGCTTTTTGTCATTTAAATCAATGGTAACTCGATCTCCCGGTAGGACTTGACCTGCAATAATCTCTTTTGCTAAGGGAGTTTCCACTTGGTTAGTAATAAATCTTTGCAGTGGCCGTGCACCATATTCTGGTACATAACCTTCCTGAGCCAGGTAGTGCTTAGCCGTATCAGAAATTTCCAAATCAATATCTTGTTCAACCAGGCGATTAGCTAAATTTTTCACCATCTTAACCACAATCTTTTCGATTGCAGCCAAACTTAATGGCGTAAACATGATAATATCATCAATTCGATTTAAGAATTCTGGCTTGAAGTGACCTTGAGCTAATTTCAAAACCGCATCCTTGGTGCTTTCACTAATTCGATCGTTTTTCACACCTTCGAGCAATAAATCACTACCTAAATTGGAAGTCATAATCATGATAGTATTTTTAAAGTTAACAGTCCGACCTTGCCCGTCAGTCAAACGTCCATCGTCTAAAACTTGTAAGAGAACATTAAAAACATCCGGGTGAGCTTTTTCTACTTCATCAAGCAAGATAATCGTGTAAGGCGAACGTCGTACGGCCTCAGTTAATTGCCCCCCTTCTTCATAACCTACATAACCGGGAGCCGCTCCAATTAAACGTGAAACAGAGGTCTTTTCCATATACTCACTCATATCAATACGAACTAAATGTCTTTCTGAATCGAAAAGATTTTCAGCCAAGGCTTTAGCTAATTCTGTCTTCCCTACCCCTGTTGGTCCTAAAAACATGAATGAACCCAATGGTTTACCCGGATCTTGAAGACCAGCGCGGGAGCGAAGAACGGCATTGGCCACCGCTTCTACAGCTTCATCTTGGCCAATAACACGTTCATGCAAACTATTTGCCAAATGTAAGAGTTTTTCTCTTTCACCTTGAACTAGCTTAGCCACTGGAATCCCCGTTAAACGAGAAATAACCGCAGCAATTTCATTTTGAGTTACTGATTCTTCCACTAACTTATTTTGCTTATCTGTATCCACCTGAAGCTGTGCTAATTGTTTTTGTAAGGCAGGCAATTCACCATTTTGAATTTGAGCAATTTTTTCGTAATCATAATCATTTTGAGCTTGCTCTAATTCATGCTGTTTACGGTCAATTTGATTTTTGACTTCACTAATCTGGTTAAGAGCTTCTTTTTCATTATCCCAACGGGCTTGAAGGACGCGGGCTTCTTCCTTCGCCTCAGCTAATTGCTTCTGGGCTTCTTCCAGACGTTTTTTTGAAGCCGGATCACTTTCCTTTTCCAAGGCATTTTCTTCAACCTGTAAGCGTAAGACTTGACGATTAATAACGTCTAGTTCATTGGGTACGGAGTTTAATTCCACACGAATTTCTGCACAGGCTTCATCCACTAAATCTAAGGCTTTATCTGGCAAAAAACGGTCGGTAATGTAACGATTAGATAAACTAGCCGCAGCCACTAAGGCATTGTCATGAATCTTCACTCCATGGTGAATTTCATATCGTTCTTTCAAGCCCCGTAAGATTGCAATCGTGTCTTCAACACTTGGTTCTTGTACCAGTACTTTTTGGAAACGTCTTTCTAAAGCTTGATCCTTTTCAATATTTTCACGATATTCATCTAAGGTTGTGGCTCCAATCAAGTGGAGTTCTCCCCGGGCAAGCATTGGTTTCAAAAGGTTTCCAGCATCCATGCTACCTTCCGTTTTGCCGGCACCAACAATGGTGTGAATTTCATCAATAAAAAGCAAAATCCGACCTTCAGATTTCTTGACTTCTTTGAGCACAGCTTTAAGTCTTTCCTCAAATTCACCACGATATTTTGCCCCAGCAATTAAAGAGCCCATGTCTAAAGAAAAAATCGTTTTATCACGAAGGTTTTCTGGTACATCCCGCCGGACAATTCTTTGAGCTAACCCTTCGACAATCGCCGTTTTTCCGACCCCTGGTTCCCCGATTAAAACGGGATTATTCTTACTTTTCCGGGATAAAATCCGAATTACATCACGAATTTCTTCATCTCTTCCAATGATAGGGTCTTGTTTTCCCTGACGGACTTCCTTAACTAAATCAACCCCATATTTTTCTAAAGCCTTATATTGACCTTCTTGATTTTTATCAACAATTCTTTCACCACTACGCAAATCTTTAACTACATTAGCTAGTTTTTTAGCTGTTAACCCTTGCTCTTGTAACCAACGAGTCAAAGGATTACCATCTAAGTCCATCAAGGCCAATAATAAAGTGTCAACTGCAATGTAGCTATCACCTAATTGATTACGCTTAGCTTCTGCTTCAGTAAACAAGCGGTTTAAAGCTGGTGACAGATTTGTACCATATTGAACATTGCCTTGAACGACCGAAATTTTATCCAATTCCTGGTCAACTTGGCCTTCAAAATCAACCACGTCAATCCCAGCCCGCTTAAAAAGATCCTGCCCCAGCTCACCTGGTTGTAAAGCAAATTTCAATAGGTGAGCCACATCAACTTCCTGATGTTTGCGCGTTTGAGCAATTTGTTGGGCTTGTCCAATCAAAGCTTGGGTCGCTTCCGTTAATTTTTCTGGATTCATATATTTTTCCCTCATCTTTCACCTAAATTCATATTCTATTATAATGATTTCCCTCAAAAAATACAAATAAATAGCACTCGATATTAACGAGTGCTAAAATTTTAAGCGCATTTGATTCCAATTAACATCCCCATGAGTCGAGCCCGCAAAACCTTCATTAACCATCCCAAAATTTTCATAGTAGGATATCAAATGATCCTTGCAGGTTAAAACCACACCCTGACGTTTTTGAACACGAGCATCCTCAATCGCAGCTTGCAAGCATTGTTGTGCTAACCCTTGTTTACGATAGTCTGGATGAGTGACCAAACTAAAAATCATTTGCCAAGCTCCTGTTTCTTGATGTAAATCTGCTTGTTCATACATGCGATCTTCTAAATTAGGACAATCTGTAACCATCCCGTTAGCGAAAGCTAAAAGTTTCCCGGTATCGCTAAACAATAACCAAAAATGGTTACCAAAAACTCGAATGCGGGCTTGGATACTAGCTAAACTCGCAGCCTCAGATACCGGAAAGCTCAAAGCTTCTAACTTCGCAATCGCACTCGCATCACCTAACCGAGCCTTTCTTAATTCCATCAAAAATCCCCCTTAATAAAAAAGTCCCCCAGGGAGACTTTCAATTATTTCAAACCGGTCATTTTCTTCAACTCATCAATTTCATCCCGAGTTAAGGCCCGGTAATCACCAGAGGTTAAACCTTTTAAGGTTAGGAAACCATAAGTTTCTCGGCTTAATTTTTGTACTGGGTGCCCCACAGCCTTTAACATATTTCTTACCTGGTGATTCCGACCTTCGTGAATAGTTAATTGCACGATAGCGGTTTGCTTCTGACGATCACTAGAAATTACCTTCACTTTAGCAGGCGCCGTCTTTTTGCCTTCGATGATCACCCCTAAGCGCAACCGTTTCAAAACATCATTGCTAGGAATTCCTTTAACTTTAGCTACATAAGTTTTATTAACTTTGTAACGGGGGTGCATAAGACGATTAGCCATTTGACCATCATTAGTTAGTAATAAGAGACCGGAAGTATCGTAGTCCAACCGTCCCACCGGGTAGACCCTTTGTGACACATCATCCAAAATATCGACTACGGTTTTGCGTCCTTTATCATCTTTAACAGCTGTAATCACCCCACGTGGCTTGTAAAGCAAGTAATAAACCTTATCTTCACGGTCAATGGCTTGACCATTAACTAAAACCACGTCACTAGGACTCACTTTTACTCCAAGTTCCTTGATGACTTGACCATTGACCATAACCTTACCATCTAAAATTAATTTCTCACTGGCCCGACGGGAAGCAATCCCTGCGTTAGCCATAACTTTTTGTAATCTTTCTTCCATTATTCCTCCGTTGCTTCTTCATCCAAAGTTTGTTGGAAAAGTTCTAAGAATTCGCCTTCTGTGCGCTTTTCATCCCCACCTTCTACCTCTTTAGGTAATTCGGGTAAATCCGCCACTGATTTTAAACCAAAGTAATCTAAAAATTCCTGGGTGGTTGCATATAAGATTGGTCGCCCTATCACATCTAAACGTCCATCTTCTTTAATTAAATTCAATAACAAGAGTTTTTGAATCATCCCACTTGAAGATACTCCTCGAATTTCATCGATAGCCACCCGCGTCACCGGTTGTTCGTAGGCAATAATCGCCAAGGTTTCCAATGCAGCGGGCGTCAAATTGGTCGTGGTCGGTTGTTCAAAATAGTGACGCACCAAAGGGGCAAAGCCCTTTTTAGTTACGAGCTTAAAATTTTCACCCGTTTGAAGAATTTCAAAGGAACAAGAAGTATCCTGTTTATATTTTTCCTGCAGTTTTTCAATTTGACTCAAAACTGCAGGCTTCATCAAGCCAACCAATTGTGCTAACTGACTGGCTGAGATTCCTTCGCTTCCACTCACAAAAAGTAGACTTTCAACTTTAGCTTGATTCGATAGCATCGACTTTCCTCTCAATCATTAAATCACCCAGTACTTCACTCTGGCTAGCAACGACTTTCTTGCGCTTGACTAGTTCTAAAAGTGCCAAGAAAGTCGTTACAATTTCTTCACGGTCACCATTTTCAAATAAAGCCGTAAATAAAACAGGCTTGTGATTTTCTTGTAATAACCTATTTAAACGTTGCATCTCATCTTTGATAGTATAACGTTCCGCTTGAACTTGCCGAGGTGCTTGAACTACTTCTAGTTTCTTTTTAGTCAATAAACGAACGAAAGCCTGCTGTAAAGCCTTCACTTCGAGCCCATCCTCAAGTTGCCCTAATTTTGCGTCTTCAGGTACCAACGCTTGGGGGCGACTGATTAATTGTTGGCGTTCATCAGCAAAGCCCTTAAGATTTGCGGCTGCCTCCTTAAAGGCTTGGTGTAAAAGTAATTGTTGCACCAATTCTTCACGCGGATCTTCATAAGTTTCATCTTCAACTTGGGGCGCTTGCTCATTTGGCAAAAGTAAGCGACTCTTAATATTTAACAAAGTTGCCGCCATTACCAAATATTCACCGGCAATGTCTAGTTGCATTTTTTTCATGCGGTGGAGATAGTCTAAGTACTGACTGGTAATAGCAACCATCTCAATATCGTAGATATCCATTTCATTTTGCTTAATTAAGTGCAACAATAAATCTAGCGGACCTTCAAAACTTTGCAATTTAAAGGTCAAAACATCTTCTTCATTAGCCATTTTTCCTTTGTTCCCACTTCGTAATTAGACTGCTAACTTCAATACTCCCCATCAATTTACGCTGGTAGAGCTTTTCTAATTCATCTAACATCAAGTAGGTCACACCTTCTTGGCGTTGGGCGGGAGAAACCGCAATTTCACGCACTAAAACTAAGTCCGGCACAACCTCTACTCCTACGACTCCAGCAAAATCACCATGATCATTTTGCCAAAGATATAGTTGACGTTCCTCACTCTGAGCATACCAATCCATCACTTCTTGCAAATGGGATAATTCCTTTAAGTCAGGAATAAAAGACAGCAAGCCCATGGCAATTTTTTTATAACTTTCTTTGTATTTATAAAGCATCATCCACTACCTTACCGTAACCCTTTCTGCCTAATCTTGTTGAATTAATTCCAATAGTCCATCAGCCTGCTTCACAACACCGGCCTTCATTAAATGACCCACAGCCCGCTTAAATTGACCCTTACTAATTCCAAAATATGCCTTAATCTCATCAGGAGAAGATTTATCTGTAAACGGCAGGACATACCCCGGCGTGTGTTGCAAAGCAGCTAAAATCATTTGGGCATCATCGCCAATAGCCTCAAAGGCACGCGGACGTAAAGAAATATTGAGGCTACCGTCAGGTTTGACATCAATTACCCGCCCAGAAACAACTTGCCCTAAACGGGGTTCTTGTTCTCTTTCAGAAGGGTGAATAAAACCAAGATTGTAGTGATCTGTTAAAATAAAAGTTCCTACCATCTTCAACCGGTAAACCGTTCCGGTCACATTGCGGTTTTTCATTTTGCGATCAGCTCGTACGGAAACTTGACGAATTTGTTCTTCTGTAGCTAATTCCCCCCATAAACGACCCTTGGCGTCAACTTTTAAGGCTAATAATAGCTTATCACCCACATTAGGCCATAATTCTGTAATAGTTGGTAGGTCATCTAAAGATACTGCCACATCCTTATTAGGTAAACCAATATCAACAAAAACCCCTAAAGAGCGGTTAACTTTAACGACTGTACCCCAATCATACCAGTCTAGGCGACTTTTAGGTAAAGTTTTTGTCAAAGCCAAGTGGTGGTTTTCATCCTCATAAGCAAAACCAGTAATCATCGCACCGGGTTTAGGCACCTTTTTAAGTTCACTTTTGGCTAAACGGAACGTATGGCCATCTTTTTGAGCGAAAATGGCCTGGTCATTTTCATCAGTAACCATGGCCGTAATTTCGCGTCCCATTAAATCTTGTAACATATAGTCTCCTCTTTAAAAGCTTAATTTAAATAAAGTAATAATACAGTAAGTGATTCCGGCCGCAATCACTGGTCCGGCCGCAATTCCTTTCAGGAAAACGACACCGGCAATAGTTCCTAAAACTAAAGCCACCGTCACTTGAGGTGAAGTCGCTAAAAGCCCAACCCCATTTTTGGAGAGCACTGCCACTAAGACCCCACAGGCCACCGCAATCCAACCAGCTGGTGACTTGAAAGCCTTAATTAAATCCTCAAAGCCAATCTCACCAGTTGCAATCGGCACCAAAACGGCAACCGTAATGATGGTCACCCCCCAGTTAATTCCTTTAGCATGGATGAGATTTAATAATTTGTCACTTTGAGGCAAAAGCTTAAAAAGCATAACCGCAACCGTAGCAATAATTAGTGAAGAGTTTTTTCCCAGGTAGGCCACTAATAAAATTAGGGCTAAAAATAACCAACTATTCAACGTGTTTCTTCCCTCCATTTTTTTGCATCACACCTCATTCTACCAAAAAATACCGGTAATTTGTTAATTTAACCGGTATTTCTTTAAATAATTTTACTTCTAGTCTAAAACAACTAATTCATAAGGTATTTGAGTATACATAGCATCCCCATTGTATTTGGAAATGGGAATCATCTTATAGGTTCCTTGACCCGTTTGAGCTAAAATAATGCGTCCATATTTGGCAAACAAATCTGCCTGTGCCAAAGTCTGCCCATCTTCCAAATAGCTTTCTGCACCTAAACTAGCATAAGCAGCTTGGCTACGTAAGAGATACGCTTTTAATTTCAAATTATCACCTTCTTTACTTATTTCTTTGCATGAAGTAAGCCAACAACCAAAAAGCTGGTGCTAAAAATAAGTATAACACAGTTAATAAAATGCTCTTACCTAGACCGTAGCCCCAATCATAAGAAATGGGATAAACTGTACTGTATTCGTAGGGATTAACTCGCACACCTGGACTGGACCAAGGACCGATTTTTTGATATTTAGCTCTTTGATTTTGGTAATTATCAAAATTATTTTGCCGATAATTAGCTACTTGAGCACTAAACCAGTTCGGATTTTTGATGCGAAAAATAGGATAGGTTAGTAACATCAAACCTAAGTATAAATGCAGAAATTCAACATGGTAACTACCATTTCCTTGCACGAGCAAAAACAGGGCTAATAGACAACCTCCAAAAAGAAAATATCCTAACATTTTTAAAACTTTTAGCATAACTTTTCCTCCCCTCGTCAATAACTACGATTAGTGGCTATAGACGTAACAGGCGTCACGACAACGTTTCCTTGTGCATCTAACAGTGGCGTTAAGCCCGTACCTTCGCCACTGTTATATATAAGATAATTGACCCCAGTCACCCTATCCACCACAATTTTATAATCCGTTACAATTCCTTGACGGTAGATAACCTCGAATCTTTGCTCTTTTTTCATTGGACATGTACCTCCTATGATTCTTCCCAAATTTTCTTAGCTGCAGGAAGATCAGCAAGCTTGGTTACTTCGTCCTTACTTAAAACCACTAAGTTGTTGTTACCATCTGCCAAGCGAGCAAAAGCTTCTAAGCTTTGATCCTTGAAGTAATTCTCATCAACTTGTCCTAAAGCTTCTTGAATCTTAGCAATCCGGTAAGCTTCCGCATCAGCTTTAGTTTTGGTGGCCTGCGCTTGCGCTTGCGCAGTATCAATCAAAGCCTGATTCTTAGCATCAGTTGTTAATTTGATATTACGCGCTTCCCCTTCAGCACGAGCAATAGCAGCCACTTTTTCCCGATCAGCTGTCAATTGCTTGTCCATAGCTCTTTGAATTTCAATCGAAGGCGTTAATTCATCAATATTGACCCGGTCAACATTAATTCCGTAGATATTTGTTAAGTCCCCAATAGCTTGGGCCAATTCGGCATTAATCTTAGAAGTTGATCCTAGGGCCTCGTTCAAATCCAGACGCCCAATGATATCACGTAAGTGTCCGCGAACTAATTGGGCCATTGATTCTACTGAATCACTGTTCTCATAAGTGTACTTACGAGCATCTGTAACATGATAATTCAAAGTTACCGATGCTTCAATATCCGCGTTATCCTTAGTAATTACAGAATATTTTTGTAACTTTAAAGGGTGCATGGCCATCTCCACCGGAACAATCCTTTGAATTAAAGGAACATAGAAATGCAAACCTGCATCCACACTCCGGGAATACTTCCCTAAAGTTTCCACCAAACCTTGACAATTTTGCTTAACAATTTTAACTCCTAACATAACTTCTTCCCTACTTTCATTTATACTAAGGGGCGTAAAGTGACGATATTACCAGTCACCTCTAAAACAATATAGTCCCGCTTTTCTGCAGGCTGATTACCCTCAATCAGGTAACGATAATAGATTCCAGCAATCTCGACCAAACCATTCTTAAGATCAATCTTACTAGCGGGGATTTTTTGCCCCATAAACTGCCGCTGCTCCAAGGTTTCGGTTTGATTTTCGGTATTTAATTCAGCTTCTAAAACGGAATTGAGATAACCATTCAAACTTTGATTTTCGGCCTTGGCACGATTTTCTAACAACTCCTTCATCTTGGCGGGCAAGCGTAAGAGAAAGGAGGTATTTTTATCTGCAGTCATCTGATTTCCTCCTTTGATATCATAATGATATCACAAAAATAACTATTATTGCAAGACAAATTGCCAAAAAATCCTTACCAGATTAACTAGCAAGGATTATGATTACTTGATAAAGGTTAATAAATTATCCTGTGAAAGTTCGGAATTATAAGTCCAACCGACTAAATCGAAATTTCTGAGTTGAGTCACATCACTAATTCCTTCTTCGGCACACCAACGTACAAAATATCCCCGAGCCCGCTTAGCATTCGTTGCTTTAGTGACATATTTCCCGTTGGAATTTTTTTCTTTAAAAGCAATGGTGATAAAGTTCTTCGCTTCTAAATAAGGTTGAACTGACTTAGCATACTCATCAGAGGCTAAATTAATCACAGGACCATTTTCAGCTACTAAATCGGCTAAACGTTCGCCCCAAAAATCATACATTTTTTCACCATTCAAACTATCTTTCATGTCTAAACGATGTGGTTGAACCCCATCGAAAGGTCGCAAGGCTCCATAAAAAGCGGATAAAATCCACAAGTGGTCTTGGAGGTAATCTAACTGCGCTTGGGTCAATAAATCTGCGCCTATAGCTTGGTATTGCAAACCTGTATAAGCCATAATCGCAGGTGTGAGACCTTGAGCGTAATCCAAGCGCTTCAGATCCTCGATACCGGCACTCACTAATTTATCACTAACTTGCCAGAGTTTCTTTAATTCCGCAAAATCCATTTTGCGTAAAACATCTCGCAAATAGTTGGACTGATCTTGATAGTAAGGCTGGTCAAAAACCTCAAAATCATCCTGATTAATTTGCATTTTTTTGGAGGGTGAAATAATTAATTGCATAAACGACCTCTTAAAAGAAAAAGAATCGCTTCTTTTTCCGTTCCTTTCTTTGACTAATGGATCCTTGACTAGGACGAGTGAAATCCTGGGCCACAACTCTTTGACCATTGATTAAGTTTTCGGCATTAAGTTCAAACTGCTGCGCCACTTCTGACCCCATTTTTTTGGTTAATTTATCGAAAGCCTCTCCCAACACAAACTTCCGTCCCTTTAGGGTATGGGCATCTGAAGCCATGATTTGCACTAAATTATGTGCCACCAATTGTTCGGAAATTTCTTGTACTCTGCTCCCAAACCCTCCTAAATAGCTGGTAGCAGTCAACTGAGCTAAGGCACCTTCACTAATGAAATCATAAAGTAAATCCAAATTTTTTTGAAAACCACGATTACGTTCTGGATGAACAATGACCGGCGTAGTCCCCACCTTACGCAAATCAAAAATCAAACGCTTAGCATAGCCAGGTACTTCACCATGAGGAAATTCAAGTAACATGTAACGCTTATTTTCATCAATCCCCAATAGGTCATCATAACGTTGAAGTAAATCACCATTGATATGAACTTCTTGACCAGGAAAGACTGCGAGCTCAATTCCTTGGGCATCTAATTGAGCTTGAAAATCCGCCGCTGCTTTAACAACATCCGTCGCGTGATTTACGTATTCATTATCTAAATGGTGAGGTGTCGCCAAAATATGCGTCACACCATCCGCCACTGCCTCACGTGCAAGGTTCAAGGAATGTTCTAAATCAGGGGAGCCATCATCTAATCCTGGTAAAATATGACAGTGTAAATCAACTAATTTATCTTGTGACATATAAAAAACCTCTTTACTAAATTCTTCTTCCTAATGTTACCTTAGTTTGTCTCCGTTAACAAGTTGGCCTCGTGTAAATAACGCTTAATATACACCTGATAAACCGTTGCTAAAATTGTATTTCGCAAAAAAATTTTATTAGGGTGTGCTTTTTGACAATCTAGAGGTGGTAAATTCGTTCCCTCAAAAACGTGATCGACAACCTTCTTTAATTCTGCTCGAAAATAGTTATAAGCCACTTCGGTTTCATAACTTGATTGTTGCATCGCTACTGCCAATTTTAGTTCGTCTAAAGACATCACACTTTTAGTCAAAGTAATGAAAAATAGATAACAAATTTGTTGCCGTGAATATTGTTTTTTTTCAGGACTAGTGATTATGTGTTTTTTAACATAATTACTCAACATTGAATTGGTCACCTTGATATCTAAAGGTTCCAAATAACGATTTAGATAGTTACTGGTCTGCTCTAAATACAAGCCTACATCAGGAATTTCGGTGTAAGCCGGTAAAATTTCTCTTTCCATCTTGTACCCTTTCTCTTGCTTTTGCTTAATAATTTAACCAAAAAAAAATCAAAAGTCAAGCCAAAACCGGTCATCGGTTATACCGTAACCCTTGACAAGAAACTACGTTCCAGGTACACTTTAAACAAGATATTACAAAGAAAAAGGACAAGTAAACTATGATCAAAAAAATCATTGCGGATTCGAGCGCCGATATTCTGGCTCTTGATGGCGTTAACTTTGAAAATGTGCCATTAACCTTAATTATTGATGGTCAAGAAATTCATGATGACCAAAATCTCGATTTAAAAAAACTAAAAACTAAATTAAAGGCTACTAACGATAAAACCAGTACTTCTTGCCCCAATGTTCACCGCTGGCAAGAAGCTTTCGGAGATGCCGATGAAGTTTACGGGGTAACCATTACCAGCCAACTTTCCGGTTCTTACAACGCCGCTCAGCAAGCCGCTAGCATTAATCAAGAAGAAAAAAACAACCAAAAAATTTTCATGCTTGACTCCAAATCAGCTGGTCCCGAAATGGGACTTTTAGTAGAAAAAATGGCGGAATTAGTCAAAGCAGATTTGAGTTTTGAAGAAATCTCCGCCCAAATGACTGCTTACCACCAACGTACCCATTTAGCTTTTGCCCTAGAAGATTTAACTAACTTAGCCCGTAACGGACGTGTTAACGGAACTATCGCTAAACTAGCCGGTATGTTAGGAATTCGTATGGTCGGTCGTGCTAGTGATTCCGGGGACTTAGAATCCGTCGGTAAAGCACGGGGTGCTAAAAAGGCTATCCGCCTGTTACTTTCCGAAATGGAAGCCCATGGTTTTGACCACGGACGAGCTAAAATTGGTCACAACAATAATCCTGACGGCGCCCAAGCCTTAGCTTCTGCTATCCGAGCCGCTCACCCTAAAAGCCAAGTTGATATCGTAGAGTTACGGGGACTTTGCTCTTACTATGCAGAAGAAGGTGGTCTCATGGTCGGCTACGAAGGGTAAAATAGTATCCTATTCATAAAAAACGGTTTTCGTGCGAAAACCGTTTTTTGTTACTATTAACTAAATACAGCTATAAAGCTTATCTTCACTTTCATCGTTTAAGGCTATCAGTATAAACCTTCATTTGACGGCCAGCCTGCATCCCAAAAACGACCGTTTCGGCAATCGAATTTCCCCCAACACGATTATTTCCATGTAAACCGCCCGCAACTTCCCCAGCTGCAAAGAGACCGGCAATCACTTTTCCATCACTGTCAAGCACTTCCGTTTTGTCCGTAATATGAATCCCACCCATAGTGTAGTGAACAGCAGGCGCGATGTGAATCGCGGTAAATGGACCTTTTTCTAAAGTATGAAGACTCATGCTACGACTAAAATCTTCATCTTCACCTTTAGCTACTAACTCATTGTAGCGTTTAGCAGTAGCCAAGAGAGTTTTAACCGGCACCCTAATCTTTTCAGCTAGCTCTTCTAAACTTGTAGCATTTTCCACCAAACCTGTCTTGTCGTAAAATTCGATGGCCTTGACCCGGTTACGGACCGATTGGTCTAAGACTAAGTAGGCACTTTGTTCAGGCAAAGCGGTAATCGCATTTGAAACAACCTTGCGTGTATCCAGTTCATTAACAAAACGTCGCCCTTTTTGGTTAACCAAAATTGCTCCTTCTCCCCGAACAGCTTCCCCAATTAGAAAAGCATGTGGTTGATCTTGTTGGACCGTCGGGTGAACCTGAATTAAATTCATATCAACTAACTGGGCACCCACTTTTTGGGCTAAGACCAAACCATCCCCAGTGGCTCCTTCATGGTTAGTAGTCTTGTAAGCCAACAGGTCAGGCCGATATTTAGCGATGATTTCTTTACCAGCGCCAAAACCACCAGTCGCTAAGAGCACAGCTTTAGCTACAATCGTCTTTTCTTGACCAGCCTGATTGATGACCTTAACTCCACAAATCTTACCATCTACTTGTACCAATTCGGTGACTGAAGTTTTATGGACAACAGGAATATCATATCTTTGAACTACTTTTAAAAGTTCTGTAATTAAAAAGCCCCCAATCGGAACCATACTTGTTGGTCGGTGAGTCCGCTTAATACTCATGGCTCCGGTAACCGTTAAGTCATTTAAAAAAATACTGTGAGCTGCTAACCAGTCTACCGCTAAGCCGGCATGAGAAACGAAGTACCTCAAAAGATTTTGATCATTCATCTTTCCCCCTGCTTGATAAGTTTCTTGATAAAACTTATCCATTTCATCAACAATCCCCTTACGTGATTGGACATAAGTTTCGGCGGCATTCATCCCTGACGAAGCCCGATTAGTGTTCCCACCTAATTTGTCCAGCTTTTCTAAAACTACAACCCGCATGCCTAGTTCACGTGCTTGTAAAGCCGCTACTAAACCTGTCGCGCCCGAACCTATAATCACGGCATCATATTGATTTTTTAAACTCGTAAATTCTTGAGGTATAAAAACAAATTTTCCAGTCATATTCCTACCTCGCTAATCGACGTTGGTCATCTTTAAGGGATTCACCCATTCGTCATATTGTTCTGCAGTTACCTTACCAGATTCCAAGGCGGCTTGCCGTAAAGTAACCCCATTTCTTTCGGCGGTTTGCGCAATCACCGCACTGTCGTGGTAACCGATATGTGGTGATAAAGCCGTCACAGTCATCAAAGAATTTTCAACCAATTCTTCCATGCGTTTTTCATTGACTTCTAAGCCTTTAACTAAGTGTTCCGTAAAACCATCAATCGTACCAGCTAATAAATCTGCCGACTCTAGGAAGGCATCAATCAAAACAGGTTTAAAGACGTTCATTTCAAAGTTACCTTGTGAAGCAGACATCGTTACTACTACATCATTCCCCATAACACGCACAGCAGCCATAGTTACAGCTTCACATTGAGTTGGGTTAACTTTTCCTGGCATGATAGATGAGCCTGGTTCGTTAGCAGGAATCTTCAATTCACCATACCCAGCTCGTGGACCAGAAGCCAAAAAACGAATATCATTAGCAATCTTCATCATATCACTAGCCAAAGACTTGAAAGCCCCGTGCACAACATTTAGGCCGGAGTGGGCTGCTAATCCATAAAATTTATTAGAAGTAGCCGTAAAGTCCGTATGATAGATATCAGACATCTTCTTTGCAATTATATCGGCAAAACCAGGTACAGCATTCAAACCAGTTCCCACTGCAGTTCCCCCAATAGCTAATTCATTTAGAGTTGGAGCTAATTGCCTGAGGTATTCTAAATCATGTTCCAACATAGAAACCCAGCCAGAAATTTCTTGCCCGAAAGTCAATGGGGTTGCATCTTGTAAGTGCGTCCGCCCAATTTTCACAGTGTACCAGTACTTTGCTTGCTTTTCTTCCAATGCAGCAATTAGAGTTTGCACCGATTCTTCTAAGTTCTTTACGGCTTCAATTGCCACAATATTCATGGCTGTTGGGTAGATGTCATTTGAACTTTGGCCTCGATTAACATCGTCGTTTGGTAAAATTTCCACACTGTCATCCAACTTGGCAGCCACATGAGCAATAACTTCGTTGGTATTCATGTTTGTCTGGGTTCCAGAACCTGTTTGATAAATTTTCAAGGGAAAGGCTTTTTGTAATTCTTCATCGCCTAAATTTAACAATTCATTACAAGCTTTAACAATTAAAGTACTCTTTTCAGCAGTTAAATTATCCAAAGTAAAATTAGCTTGCGCGGCTGCCTTTTTTAATTGAATTAAAGCCCGAATTAAATTCAAGGGCATAAGTTTCCCGGTTGGAAAATTGTGCCGACTCCTTTCAGTTTGTGGTCCCCATAAAGCATCAGCGGGAATTTTTACGTCACCTAAGGTATCTGACTCAACACGGTATTCCACCATCTTGAATTCCTCCAATTTCTACTTGTTTTTTATTTCACAATTCCAATATAGCATGTACCTTTAACATAGTCAAAAATCCTCAAACTTAACACTATTTGTGCCATATATTCATTATGAATATGCAACGACAAAAAGACCCTCGATAGGGGAAAATCAAGGGTCAAATAAAGATGTAACTAACCCATTTTAAGGGGAATTGGGTTAAGTTAGATTTATGTTAATTAGCAATCAGCTTTTTCAAGGGGAAATCTTGGGGTTGCTGATAACATTAGTATACAAAATTTCAAATCTTTTATTGCCATCTAACCATTAGCGTCCTTTTATTTACCCTGACCGTCAAATTTTGGCAAAAACAGTAAAAGCCGACGTGCTAGGCTCTTTTTCTAGCATGTCAGCTTTACTTTATACCTAAGCTTTTTCAGCAGCAACTAAACGAATAATTTCTAAAATGGTATCTGTAGCTTGGGCCATTACCGTAGTTGATACGTATTCGTAACGACCGTGCATATTTTCACCACCGGCAAAGAAGTTAGGTGTTGGTAAACCTAAGAATGAAATCTTAGAGCCATCAGTCCCCCCACGAACCGGTTCAATAATTGGCTTAATATCTAAGTTTTCCATCGCTTTTTTGGCTACTTCTACCACTGACATGTCTTTTTCTAAGATTTCACGCATGTTGTAGTATTGATCATACATTTCGTAAGAGACCACCCCACGGCCAGCTTTTTCGTTCATAAAGGACACAATATCTTCAACTAATTTCTTACGTGCTTCGAAAATTTGGCGATCGTGATCGCGAATAATGTAAACCGCTTTAGCTTCCTCAACAGTTCCTTCAATTTTAAGCAAGTGATAGAAACCTTGACGACCATCGGTTTTTTCAGGTACGTCATTAGCTGGTAATTGGTTTTGGAAATCAACCGCTAATTGTAAGGCATTAATCATCAAGCCCTTAGCTGAACCGGGGTGCACATTTTTACCATGGAAGGTTAATTCCAATTGGGCCGCGTTAAAAGTTTCATATTCCAACTCACCTAGAGGGCCAGCATCCACAGTGTAGGCAAAATCTGCACCAAATTCTTTGACATGGAAGTTATCCGCCCCAGTCCCTATTTCTTCATCCGGTCCAAAAGCAACTTTCACAGGACCATGTTTAATTTCTGGATGTTGAATCAAGTATTCCATCGCAGTAATAATCTCAGCATCGCCAGCCTTATCATCGGCCCCTAATAAGGTCAACCCATCTGTCGTAATTAAGGTGTGGCCTTGGTATTTTTTTAAACTTGGAAATTCAGCCGGGTCTAAAACAAATTTACCCTCAGCATCTAAATTAATCACTGACTGACCATCATAGTTTTCCACGATTTGCGGATTGACATTTTCAGCGTTGAAATCCGCAGTGTCAAAGTGAGAGATGAAACCTACAGTCCGAACGTCATAATCCAAATTACTTGGCAAAGTCGCAAAAACATAGCCATCATCCATGATTTGCACATCTTGCAAACCAATTTCTTCAAGCTCTTGGGCTAAATTTTTAGCAAATTCCACTAAACTAGGGGTGGAAGGAACCGTCTTAGAAGCTTCATCTGAGCGGGTATTAACTTTGACATACTTTAAAAAACGGGGAATTAAATTTTCATACTTTTCCATCAAAAGTGCACCTCTTATCTAAAAGTAAATGGGTCGGTATTAATTTGATTGGTGACAATTTTTAACTGCCAGCCAGCTTTTTGCGCTTGGTTCGTCAAGCCTTCACTTAGTTTCACTTCACAAATCGCTTCGATATGGTGACCCAAATCAAAACCATGTAAGCCACTCGCTAAGATATCATGGCCGGTATGATAAGAAATATCTCCAGTCACATAGGCATCCGCTCCTTGCTTTAGGGCTTCAGAATAGAACTTGCCCCCTGAACCACCTAATACCGCAACCTTTTTAATTGTAGCATTTAAATCCTTGGAGATTAAGCGTAATCCAGATAAATGAAAAGTTTTTTTACAATAATTACTAAATTCTGCAACTGTCATGGCTTGGGGCAAGTCACCTACCCGTCCCATAGCATAAGTTCCCACAGGGCCTTTTTGAGCTGGCAATAATCCACTAGTCGCACTTAAATTCAAAGCTTGGGCCAGCCAGTCATTCATCCCGTCAGGTGCGTTATCTAAGTTGGTATGCGCGGCATAAACCACTAAATCATGCTTAATAATCTCTGCATACATACGATTTTGGGGATTACGCATGTCAAACTTGCGGACCGGCACAAACATGGCCGGATGATGAGCTAAAATCATGTCGGCCCCCGCCTCTATAGCAGCAGATACGGTTTCAGGACGGACATCCAAAGTCACATAAACAGTTTGGACCTCTTGGTTAACATCCCCTAGTTGCAAACCTATCGGATCTCCTTGTTCGGCAATCGTAGGCGGAGCAATTTCGTCCATCCAGGCTATAATTTCACTTGCTTTAACCATATAACATCGCCTCGATTTCTTCAATTTCACTTGTTAAAGCGGCCATCTTTATCGTAGGTACTTCCTTAGCCTTTTGTAATTGAGCTTGCACCTTTTGTAATTTAGTAATTTTGGCTTGCCACTTAGCAACAAAGGCCGAATTCTTTTCGGTCATTAGGTACGGACCATACTTAAGTTCCTGAGCAGTTAACACCATTTGTGGACCAGATTGGTAGTTGGCCACCAAAATTTCATATGTGTGCTTATCTTCAGACAAAATCACTTCGTTTTCTAAATGATAATTATTTTGACATAACCACTGGCGGACACTACTTTCACCGACATTTGGTTGCAAAATCAAACGGGGGTGCCGAGCCAGCTTACTTGGATCTCGACTCAAAATATCAACAATTAATGGTCCACCCATACCACAGATCGTAATCGTGTCGATTTCATCAGCTTCCGTAATTGCAGCCAAACCATCGGCCAAACGTGCTACTACCTGATTTTCTAAACCTTCCTTACGAATCACGTGCTGAGCATTTTCATAAGGTCCTTTAACAACTTCACCGGCTACCGCATAGCTAAGCTTACCGTTTAAGGCTAAATAAGCTGGCAAGTAAGCGTGATCGGAGCCAATATCAGCTAACCGTGCCCCCTCCTCAACAAAACTAGCTACCGTTAAGAGGCGTTGTGATAAATTATGTGCATCCACTTATTTTCATCCTTTCACAATTTTCCTTATTCTTCTTAATTGTACCAAATTCTAACTAGACAAAAAAGGAGTATCCGCAGATACTCCTAAGGTTTAAGCCATTACCTCACGTCGCTTTAAACCAATCCCTGTCACCCCGGAAAGGATGGAGAAAATTGGTGAGGACCAAGCAAAAATCGTAAATGGCAAGAAAGCTATAACTGAAACCCCTAAGGCTGAAGCTGCAAAGGAAGCGGCCACGCCCCAAGGAACCAAGTAGTTAATCACTGAACCTCCGTCTTCCAGAACCCGAGATTGAGCTAAAGGATCTAAGTTCAACTTCTTAAAGGCCGGCTTAAAAGCATTCCCTGGTAAAATAACAGATAAGTATTGTTCCCCAACAAAGAGGTTTACCCCAATACCGGCAAAAATTGCAGTCGTAATCAGACTTCCTGGCTTAGTAAGGCGGTCAACCAAGGGCTTCATCGCCGTTTCAATCACACCAACTCGCATCAAAATTCCCCCGAGAGCCAAAGTCATGATAATTAAAGACACCGTTCCCATCATACTATCAATGCCCCCACGTGATAATAGAGCATCAACTGTCTTGTCGCCGGTTTTAGAAACGAAACCGGATTGAATTAAGCCCACTAGTTGCGCAATATTTAATTTAGGACTTTGGATGAAAGCCATCACGATTGACACAATAATGTTCAAAAATAAAGTTGGAATGGCCGGAATCTTACGCCAAGAACAAAGAAACATTAAAAGTACAGGAAGAGCCGCCCACCAAGAAACCGAGAAATTATTTTCCAAAATGGATATTGTGTGATTAATCTTGGTTAAACTGGCCGTTGCATGTGACATACCTAAGATGGCAAAAACCACTAGGGATAAAATAAAAGCCGGAATTGTTGTCCACATCATATTTTTAATATGGGCAAATAAATCAGAACCCGCAACAGCTGAGGCCAAGTTAGTCGAATCGGATAAAGGTGATGTCTTATCCCCGAAAATAGCCCCTGAGACTATCGCACCAGCAACTAAAGCTGGGTTGATACCTAAGGTAAGGCCCATCCCAAAAAGAGCAATTCCAACTGTCGAAATCGTGGTAAAACCACTCCCGATGGCAACTCCGACTAAAGCACAAACCACGAATACGGAAGGCACAAAGAATTGGACACTAACCAATTTAAAACCTAGAACCATTAAAGAAGGGATAATCCCCGCTTGAATCCATACAGCAATTAAAGATCCAATTAACATGAATAAAAAGATTGGTACAATAGCGGTACTAATTCCCTCCTTAATTCCTTCATGTAATTCTTCAAAAGAAATCCGTCGTACAGCTGCCCAGGCAAAAATCAGACCAGTTACAAATAAAACTGGTACTTGGGGCGAGAGTCCCAAGCCAATAACGCTGACCCCCAGGACTAAAATCATTACAATTAAAATGCTTAATGCTTCCATAAAATTAATCTTTTTCATAGCAAATCTACCTCATTTCTCTCAAATATCCGAACTTCACTTACTTTGATAGGCCTTCTTCATCACAATCGCTCCTTTAAACGTCAAAAAGCGTCCTGATTAAACACTAATGTGCTCAACCAGGACGCTTCGTGCGTGGTACCACCCAGCTTAGGCATCTGCCTACTCTTATAGGAGGATAACGGCTCCCATCAAGACCGCATAAGATTGAACCACGTCTGTATTTGGCGCTTACCCCCTGACCGTTTCGCATCACCCAACGGCTTTCTGACTCCCAAGTTCAACGCTACTTTGACGTCTTATGTAATTTATGGTTTCCATCTTATCATCGATTATGAAAAGTGTCAATTGGTTTTATCATTTTTTTCTAATTTATTTTTGTATTATAGTTTTTTTCATGGTCAAACGATGAAAAAATGTCTTGCTAAGTACTTTCATCAACCTCAACTTGTGCTATACTTAAGCAGTATTAGATCAACTCATTGCTAGAGTTGTTTATGGGAGGAATTATACATATGGCTAATGATCAAGACCAAGTACAACATAAGCATCACGGTCACCATCACAAACATAAAAAGCATAATGCTTGGAAATTGATTTTAGGTGTGATTGTCGCACTTATCGTAATTGTAGGGGCCATCGGCGGAAAGTTCTACTTCGACGCCAAGAAGGCCGTTGATAGCACATATAAAACTGTTAAAACGCAAGACAAACGAGAAGGTAGCGTGAACCTTGAAAAGTCCCAGCCATTCTCTGTTTTACTTTTGGGGGTCGATACCGGTGAATACGGTCGAACCTACCAAGGACGATCAGATACCATGATGGTAGCGGCCATTGCCCCCAAGAAATCAACCTTAGTTTCTATCCCTCGGGATACCAAAGTTGCCATTGCCAATCATGGTTCGGATAACAAAATTAATGCTGCCTATGCTTACGGTGACGTGGCTGGGGCTATTAACACCTTACAAAACTACCTTGATATTCCTATTGACCACTATGTCGAAATGGATATGAAAGGGATGGAACAATTATCCAAGGCTGTTGGTCCTGTTAAAGTTGATAACGACCTAGATTTCACTAACCTAGGACACCACTTTGACAAAGGGATGGTTACCATCAATAGTGATAACATCCTTGCTTTCACCCGCATGCGTTATGAGGATTCTCGTGGAGACTACGGTCGCCAAATGCGGCAACGAATCGTCCTCATGGCTATGGTGAAAAAGATTGCTTCTTTTGATAGTTTGACTAAATACCAACAAATCTTAAATGCCATCTCATCGAATGTCAAAACTGACTTAACCTTTGATGACATTAAGACAATTGCAGCTAACTACAATGACGGCGCAGCAGATAATATTGAACAGATCCAACTCCAAGGACAAAGCCAAATGATTGATGGCGTCTCCTTTGAAATTGTTCCTAAAAACGAGCAAGTTAAAGTTCAAAAAAACTTAAAGCAAGCCCTAAAAATTAAAGAATAGGTCCTAACCTAACCTTTTGGAGCGAAGAATCCAAAAGGTTTTTTATGTTAGGTATCATAAATATAAAGCAATAAAAAAACCGCCTTAACAGCGGTTTTTCAAAGTATTATATTAAATAATTCTTTCTAGGCATCAAAGCGCCCTTTGACCTATTTTCGAGGTCAGATGAAGAGTCGCTCCAAGAGCGTTAACGTTTCTTGTAAAACGGCCTTTACTTCATCAGCGGCAATCATGTCCTTAGGTAATGCCTCAAAATGAGCCATCACGGTCTGCCTCCTCTAGAAACTAGAAACGGCGCTTGTTCTTACGCTTCCGAGCAGCTTCGGATTTCTTCTTGCGTTTAACACTTGGTTTTTCGTAGAATTCACGCTTCCGGTATTCTTGTAAAGTACCTGTTTTTGAAACGGAACGTTTGAAGCGACGAAGAGCGTCATCAAGAGATTCGTTTTTACGAACGACTGTCTTTGACATGGTTGTTTCCCTCCCTCCGTGCTTTAAAGTAACCGTTAATTCAGTACATAACTTAACAGTTCTTTTCCATTATATCTAAATTGCTCAACAGCGTCAATAATTATTTACAAGTTTTTCAGTATAAAATTATTGCCTAAATGCGAGCTAAATTGCTTTTCTAATTGCGGTAGCGCCTTCATTTTTGTATACTATAGATAGAAAATTTTTACTAAGTTATGTGAAATGAGGTTTCTTTATGTCCACAAACAATATTTACATTATTTCTGACTCCTTAGGGGAAACAGCTAATTCTCTGGCACAAGCTGCGCTGGTACAATTCCCAGAAGATAAATTTGAAATCCAAAAATTCCCCATGGTTAAGTCCAAAGAAATTTTAACCGGAATTTTAAATTCAGCTAAAAACAAAAAAGCTATGGTTATCCATACTTTTGTTGATAGTGATTTTTCTACCGCTATCAACGAATTTTGCCAGGCCGAAAACTTGCCAGTCATCGACGCCATCTCTAATGTGATTAATACTGTTGCTAGCATTACGGGGAAGAAGCCTTTAGGTGAATCAGGGATTAACCACAATACCAACGAATCATACTTCAACCGGATTGAAGCCATTGAATTTGCCGTAACTTACGATGACGGTAAGGATCCCTCAGGCTTCACCAAAGCCGATATCGTTCTCCTAGGAGTTTCCCGGACTTCCAAAACCCCTCTTTCTTTGTACCTAGCTAACTACGGCTACAAGGTGGCTAACTTACCATTGGTACCTAAAACTAAGATTCCAGATGAAATTTTTCAAGTTGACCCCAACCGTGTCTTTGGTTTAACTAATGATGTGGCCGTTTTAAACAATATTCGCCGTCAAAGAATGATTGCCTATGGCTTAAACCCCGATACAGTTTACTCCAATACTGATTCCATTCAAGCTGAATTAGACTTTGCAACTGATTTATACCGCAAGATTGGGTGTTTACAAATCAATGTGGCTAATAAGTCTATCGAAGAAACGGCCATGTTTATTATCGAAAGTTTGACACAACATGGCCTACAAAAGGTTAACCAAAATACGCAAGTTTAAATTTTCTGAAAATCTCCGCTTTTTCGGAGATTTTTTTGTAGACTTTTATCGTAAAAAAAACGATAATTAGGTTAAGACTACTTAGAAAGGAAGAAAAATATGCTCACTGCCGACGAAATCCGTCAACTGCAAAAAGATTTTGAATTGGAAAATTATACGAAAATTCAAGCTACTTTACGCTACCTCATTCATAACCATGAATTATTTGAAGAATATTTTAATCGCCGCTTGGTTCTATCTGTGGAACTAGAAGCCAAACACCACTGTCGTATTAATATTTTTGACTTCTTCAAAAGCTTACCCACGATTAAAGACGATAGCGAAGCTGCCCAAGGATTAGATGTCTTACACGGCATGACCACCAAGAAAATTACCCCTTCTATTGATGTGGCTATCAAAACCTATATGCAAGGAATTAACGCCTCCTTGATTGGCGCAGGCTACAGAACCAAACTATCCGAAGACTTCACTAACTACATTATCTATGTCTCCTGGCGTAACTCAGAGCGACCTACGGTGACAAATTCTGCACCTATGGAAGCTAAAACAACACCACAACCCAACCTAGAAGACACGCAAACCTTTGTGCGTTTTCCAAAGCTTTAAAACACTGTCTTGATGGCAGTGTTTTTTGCTCGTGAATGAACTCGGTACTGAAGTACCGAGCTTCTAGCACTGGCAGTCAGATACTGCCATGATACTAAAAGACGTTTAGGCAATGCACAAATTGTTCATTCAATTTTTTAAACCAATAGGCTTGTAAACCCTCTGTTTACAAGCCCTATTCTAGCTTAACTTTTCAACTTAAACCTCTTCAAAATTATGTCATACTTAACATACCTAAATAGAGAAGTCGCGATAATTCCCCAATACTTGAATATTGGGAGAAATACTAACAAAAGCCTTGGAATCTGAAGCAGCTAAAGCCCGACGCATTTCAGGGACTTCATAGCGAGAAATAATCGTAATCAACACACTCTTATCTTTATGGGTATAAGCTCCTTGAGCATGATTTAAAACCGTAATCCCATGATGGATGCTATTTTGTAGGCAATCTACCACACCTTTAGGCTGATCGGTAATAATCATAACTTGTAAAAGTTGTTGGCGGGTAAAAGTCATATCTATCACATGGGCATTGATGAAAATTCCCAAGGCAGAGTAAAAAGCATGCGGCCAACCATAAACCATTCCTGCAGCAATCACAATCAAAAAATTAAACATGAGATTAATTGAACCTATCGATTTACCTGTTTTCTTTCGGATGGTTAACCCTAAGATATCCAGTCCCCCGGTGGAAATTCCATTCCGTAAAGCTAATCCGGTCCCAAAACCATTAACACATCCCCCAAAAATGGCACAAATAATCGGATCGGTGGTCAAACTCAAGGGGTGGAGGATCTTAATCATCAAAGATGAAGAAAAAACGGCAATGATGGTAAAAATTGTAAAGGTCCGCCCCAACCGCAACCAGGCCAAAATAAATAGGGGTACATTTAAAATAAATAAGAAGAGCCCGGCAGACAAATGCCATCCTTGTTTTGCCAGTAAGGAAACTAAAAGTTGCGCCAAGCCGGTAATTCCTGATGAATAAACCTTCCCCGGTGTCCAAAAGAAATTCATGGCAACCGAAACTAAAATTCCATAAAAAATTGCGGTGGAAATTTTTGCCATATAGGTATGGCGCCGCCAAATTCGCTGTAGTTCGTCCATTTATTTATTCCTTCCAGTGCTCCTGGCTAAATTGGCGACGTAATTTAGTTTCATCTTCAAATTGATCGGGATTTTTCTTAAAATAATCCTGGTGATATTCTTCGGCAACATAAAACGGCTGCACATCTTCAATTTGTGTGACAATCGGATCGCTAAACTCCCCACTTTGAGCCAGAGCCTCCTTGGACTTCGTAGCAACTTCTCTTTGATGAGCGTCTTTTACAAAGATGACCGGACGATAGTTATCCCCGCGGTCTTGGAACTGGCCCATGGCATCTGTTGGGTCAGTTTGGCGCCAGTAGATTTCCACTAATTCCTCATACGAAATCACTTCCGGGTCAAAAGTAATCTTAACCGCTTCTGTATGGCCGGTTTCATGGGCTTTGACTTGTTCATAAGTAGGATTCTCTACAAAGCCCCCTGTATAACCTGAAATAACTGATTTGATTCCCGGCTGTTGGTCAAAAGGTGTTACCATACACCAAAAGCAACCGCCCGCGAAAATGGCTGTTTCTTCCATTTGCAAAACCTCCGTTAAAAGTAATTTTATTTATTATAACAAAAAGTAAACGTTGGCGGTCAAAATTTTTGTAATTTTACTAAAAAGACCCGGTCAAAACCAGGTCTTCCGTTGCTATTCTTCTTTAGGTAATTCCACTTCTAAAGCTAATTCTTCTAATTGCTTAGGCGCCACGAGTGAAGGAGCATTCGTTAAAGGTTCAGAGGCGTGTGAATTCTTAGGGAAGGCAATTACTTCACGGATATTGTCCTTCTTAGCCAAGAGCATAGCGAAACGGTCTAAACCAAGGGCTAAACCACCATGAGGAGGGAAACCTGAATCTAAGGCATCCATAAACCATCCAAATTGCGCTTCAGCATCTTCTTGGCTAAAGCCTAAAGCCTTAAACATCTTTTCTTGGACATCACGTTGGTGAATCCGGATAGATCCCCCCCCCAACTCATAACCATTCAAGACAATATCGTATGATTGAGCGTGAGCCTTGTGAGGATCAGTTTCTAATAAAGCCACATCCTCTTCATTTGGCATTGTAAATGGGTGGTGGGCCGCAATATAGCGATCAAATTCTTCGGAATATTCGAATAATGGCCAGTCAACGACCCAAATAAAGGCAAATTGATCTTGGTCAATCAAGTCTAATTCCTTAGCAATATCAACCCGTAAGTAACCTAAACTATCGGCTACGACCTTGCGACTGTCAGCCACAAATAAAATCAAATCGCCAACTTGAGCTTTGGCGGCTTCAACTACCTTGGCACTGGCCTCTTGGTTGAAGAATTTGGCAATTGGACCATTTAAACCTTCTTCCGTCACCTTAACCCAAGCTAAACCTTTAGCACCAAAGCGCTTGATGTAATCCTGTTTAGCTTCGATTTGCTTGCGAGAATACTTGTCAGCCCCACCAGTTACGGTAATAGCCTTAACTTGCCCGCCATTTTCTAAGGCCATATCAAAGACCTTAAAGCCGGCACCTGTTACCGCTTGGCTCATATCTTGTAACTCCATGCCAAAACGAATATCTGGCTTATCAGAGCCGAAACGATTCATGGCTTCATTCCAAGTGATTTCAGGAATTGGCGTAGTTAATTCTACCCCTAAAGTTTCCTTCATCACGTCTTTCAACAGACCTTCTGTCATTTCCCGAATTTCATCAGCGTCCATAAAGGAAGTTTCAATATCGATTTGAGTAAATTCTGGTTGGCGATCTCCCCGTAAATCTTCATCTCGGAAACAACGTGCAATTTGATAGTAACGATCAAAGCCCGCCCCCATCAAAAGTTGTTTGAACAATTGAGGTGATTGTGGCAAGGCGTAAAAGTGGCCAGGATAAACCCGGGAAGGTACTAAGTAATCACGTGCTCCTTCAGGCGTGGACCGCGTCAAGTATGGAGTTTCAATATCGATAAAGTGATGCTTATCGAGGTAGGCATGTACCGTTTGAGTAATGCGGTTACGAATCATTAGGGCTTTTTGCATTTCTGGGCGGCGTAAGTCCAAGTAACGATACTTCAAGCGCAATTCGTCAGAAGCAGTAATGTTGTCATCAATATCAAATGGTGCAGTTTTGGCTTTGTTTAAAATTTTTAAAGCATTGACTTCAACTTCAATAGCCCCTGTCTTTAAATTAGGGTTAGCTGTCTTACGAGCTTTAACCTTACCGATAACTTCCACAACAAATTCTGAACGTAAGCTTTCGGCTAACTTGTGCACATCAGCATCAACCTCAGGATTGAACACCAATTGGACAATTCCTTCGCGATCCCGCAAGTCAACAAAAATTAAGTTTCCTAAATTTCGGCGCTTTTGCACCCAACCTTTTAACACGACTTCTTGGTCGAGATATTGGTCTGTTACCAAACCACAGTATGTTGTTCTTTTCATATTTAAGCTTCCTCTTTTGTAATTTCTGCCAAAATTTGGGTAAATTTAGTCTTCAAATCAGCTAAAGGTACCTCCACTTGATTACCCGTCACCATGTTCTTCACATTGGCCATTTGGCTTTCCAATTCTTTTTTACCTAGAGTAATGGTTACTTTAGCCCCTAACTTGCTAGCGGTTTTGAATTGGGCCTTAGGTTTGCGGTCCAAGTAGTCACGATCAGCGGTAAATCCTTGGGCCCGGATAGCTTGCACTAAGGCAAAACTCGTGGCACTTGTCTCTTGACCAATGCCAACTACATAGGCATCCAAGTCATCATTTAAATCTAGTTCTTGGTCAGCTAAGATTAATAAGAGTCGCTCCACCCCTAAACCAAAACCGATTCCTGGAGTTTCGGGACCACCCAACTGTTCCACGAGACCATTGTACCGTCCACCAGCACATACGGTTGTCCATTTACCACCCAAGGACTTAGCGTCGGACATAATTTCAAAGATGGTATGGTTGTAGTAATCCAACCCCCGCACCATATTAGCATCGACTTCGTAGGCAATACCTAGATCATCTAGTAAGTCCGTCACAGTTTGGAAGTGTTGTTTGGCATCATCAGTTAAGTAATCTAGGATTTGAGGGGCATTGGCCACGATTTCTTGGTCCCCTTCATCTTTAGAGTCTAAAATTCGCAACGGATTTTTAGTCAAACGCTCCTTAGAGTCATCGGATAATTGGTCCGCAAATGGGGTTAAGTAGTCCACCAAAGCTTGGCGGTATGCTGTCCGTGTAGCTTGATCACCCAAAGTATTCAAAGCTAACTTCAAACTGTCCAAACCAAAGGACTTCAACAAGTCGACTGCCATGGCCATAACTTCAACATCTAAAGCAGGATTATCCACCCCAAAGGCTTCCACCCCAATTTGGTGAAATTCCCGTAACCGCCCGGATTGCGGACGTTCATAACGGAACATAGGTCCCATGTAGTAAGTTTTGACCGGTTTTTGGTTTTCAGGTCCGTATAATTTATTTTCAACAAAAGCTCGGACGACACCCGCAGTGCCTTCAGGGCGTAAGGTAATGTGCCGATCACCTTTATCATAGAAATCATACATTTCCTTGGTTACAATATCTGACGTTTCCCCTGAAGTCCGGGAAAAGACTTCAAAAGCTTCGAAAATTGGGGTTCGCACTTCTTCATACCGGTACTTAGCGAAGAGCTGCCGCGCTTTTTCTTCAACATATTGCCATTTTTTAGCTTGTGCGGGTAAAATATCCGCAGTTCCTTTTGGACGTTGGTACTTCAATTTTTTTCCTCCTTTACAACCGAAAAAAAAGCCCCTGTCACCTGACAAGGGCGCAAAATCGCACGGTACCACCTTTACTTTTACTCTGCGTGATAACGTAACGAACGGTATGTTTCCATACACCTCAAAAAGTGTCTTTGGCCAAGCGCCACTTATGAACTTCCAGCCTAGGTCCATTTCTCTAGTCAGTATAACTTGGTTACTCCTCTTTTTTCTCCGGTCTGATTTATATTATTTACCTTACTGATTTTTCCTTGTTTTGTCAAGCTTTGACCACGACTTTTCCGAAAAATTTCACCAAATTGGCCAGCCTAAATAATTTGCTAAATATCTAACAGAAGAATTTTGCCGGCGATAATCTTTTTGGGCTTGGCGTACCCGTTGAACATCATCAGTGACTAAGCCATCAACCCCAAAAGCCAAGAGTTTTTTTACACTAGCGGGGTCACTGACCGTCCAAGCATAAACTTGCTTATCTTGCCAATGCGCCCAGGCCACAAACTCCCGCGTCAGGGTCGCATACTGTACACCGTAGGCATCGGCCAAACCTATTGGATAAATTACATTATAAGGCAAGAGGTAGGCAACTTTGATTTGTGGAGCTTCAGACTTAAGGTCCTTAATTACCCGGTAATCTAAGCTATGCACCATCCAGTGGTTACGTAAAATTAGCGCCTGATAATGTTGGCAAAAATGCGTTAACATTCCCCTTGAGTCATGAGGGGTCGTCTTAATTTCTAACAAAAGTCTTTGTTTTTTCTTTTGGGCCATCGTTAGGTACTGGTCCGCACTAATCAAAGAAGCAGTCTGTCCTTTTTCTCGAACGTGAAGCTTTTCTAATTGCTTCAAAGTTAATTGATAAGGGGCACGTTTGATTCCAGCTAGGCCTTGTAGATTTTCGTCATGCAAGACCACGAATTGACCATCTCGTGTTTCATGTAAATCAGTTTCAACATAGTCAGGTTTGATCTGCGCTGTTCGGATTAAGGCTGGTAAGCTATTTTGAACTCCATTTTGCTGACTCACTCCTCGATGGGAGATAATTTCAGCCCCCCGCTGACCACTATCGGGTACATTAAGCCAACTCTCCCAGCCGATGGCGCCACCAGCTAAGATTAATAACACTGCCACTACAAGACCTTGATACCGACTCTGGATGCTAGTGGTCTGTAACGACTTACTTACTGGAAGTAATTGGCTTATATTTAAAACCATCATGGTTCCTAAAATTAGCTGATTACTGAACTGAATTAAGGTCAGATTCAGCCAGATACTTACTCCGGACCATTGTCCTCCTTGATGGTCGATAAAAAACTGCAATCCTAAAATCCCAGCATCACAAATTCCAACTCCGAAGATTCCCACAAGATTCAACTTGATAATTTGACGCCAGTCGCTTCTTCTAGGAACTTTACTAAGAAGAATATAGAGTAAAAATAAATATAATATTCCTAAAATCAAAACCATACTGCTTTTTTCGACCATTAGGTAATGTAAAAGCATAGACCAGTTTAATTTACCTAACAGAGGCGTGTGATAAACTACGGTTATTCCAGGCCCAAGTACTGCCAAACCAACCATAAAAAACGGTACCGGTGTCCAACCTAATTGCTTTAACTTAATCCACGTCGAACCTAAAACTACCCATAAAGAAGTAATTCCCATTTTTATGGCTACCACACCTACTATCAAATAAATACACTGACCATAAAGGCAAGCTAAAAATATTCCTAGCTCAAATAACAACAACATGACTAAAAAGGGATGTTGGCTAAGAATTGTCAGTGTGCTAGCTAGAGAAATAAAAGGTAACGCAATCTCCTGTAGTAAAAACGTCGTTAAGAGACGAAAAAGTGGCCAAAGTATATAGAAATTAACGAGGTCGACACTGGCCAGTAAACAAAAATAGGCTTTGCCCGATTGCAAGCGTGCTCTTATTCCTGGTTTCAAAACCTCACACCTTTCCTAAAAATTAACAGTTCATAAATTCAGCTTTTATTATAACATGTTGATTTGCTATAATAGACACATACGCTATTATTTGAAGGTGCATAATATGGAAAATAATTTAGGGCCTCGTTCCCGTAAACATCAATCCAAAAAAACGACATTAAAATGGTCAACCCGTCACACTGTACTCCTCGCATTGGTAGCGATAATTTTGACAATTTTTCTTTTTCGTGTCAGTCGCTATTTCAAGCAAGACGTAATTTCCGTCAATCAGGCTTACCTTTATCAAAAAAGCGACCTTGATTCCCAAAAAACTGCCAGCTTACCCCAAGGTAGCCGGATTACTATCTTGTCTTCACGCTACCACTGGTACTACATTAAAACTGATGATGGTCACCTTGGCTGGATTCCCGACTGGTATTTTAGCACTGACAAGCAAATTACCGTAACTAGTCTTAAAAATGCTACCATTGTATTGGACGCCGGGCACGGGGGAAGGGATTCCGGAGCCTTATCAAGCGGTGAAGCTGAAGAAAAAACTTACACTTTAATCTACATCAAGGAATTAGCCCGTAAACTCCAGGCGCGTGGAGCCAAGGTTTATTTGACCCGTAACAAAGACGAATATATCAGTCTGGCAGCTCGACCTCAACTTTCCAACCGAGTCCACGCCGATGCCTTTATCTCAATTCACTTTGACTCTTCGCCCGATGCTAATACGGCTTCCGGGGTGACAACTTACTACTACAGCAAGAAACTTTCTTATTCCTTAGCCTATAATCTTTCTTCCCAATTTTCTTCCCTGGGATTAGATAACAAAGGAATTGATTTTGGGAACTTTCAGGTCTTACGAGATAATCAACGACCAGCTGTCTTACTGGAATTTGGTTACATCAATAGCGATAATGACTTCGCCATGATTAAATCCAGCAAATACAGAAATGCTGCTACCAATGATATTATTAAAGGTTTAAACAACTACTTTACCGCCAAAGCGGATGATGAAAGCGAGACGAAGTAAATGGCCAATAAAAAACGACTCCTTAATCTAAGCCTAATTATACTCGTAATTTTAGGGATAGCCTCCTTAGGACATGTAATTTACTCCAAGAGCCATCCCCAAGTTGATTACCGACCCGTGCCTAAGACTAACTTAGCAAACGTCGTCAAAAAGAGTGACTTAATTATTGTAGCCGAAGTGAAACAATCAAATCTTAAGCAAAAAAACTTTGACAAACTACCAGCAACTTCCTATCAAGTCACAGTTAAACAAGTTCTAAAAGGTACCGCAACTACCGGGCAGAAACTTAATTTATATAAGGCAGGCGCCCAAAAACACCGCACCGGGGGCTACATTCTCTATCAAGGTGATAAAATTCCCCAAGCTCAGCATACCTATCTGTTCGTCTTAGAAAAAAGACAAGGTAAATGGTATGCTGGCACCCCTTCGACCATGCAAGTTGCTACTAAGGCCAAAATCAAGCAAGTCCAAACTTATCTCAAATAAAAAGCAATGTTTACTTTTCACATTTGAAAATAAACATTGCCTTTTTTAATCCAATAAACTTTTAAAAGAGCGAATTCTAAGTTCTGGTTTACTTTGGGGCATAATTAAATCATCGGGATCAAATAGAATTCCTGCCATTCCCGCATTGTGTCCCGCCATCACATCTAAGTCGCGGTCACCAACCATTACGGCTTGATTCTTATCAACACCATACTTTTGACACAAATAGTTAAGAGAGTCAGGTGATGGTTTACGAGCAAAATGTTGTTTGCCCGTCACCCCACCACTAAAAAGCGAACTTAGATTATGTTTTTCCAGAGCCTCTAATGCGCCTTGAGATCGATGAGTTAACAAAAAATTACGTCCGCCCGCCGCCACCACGGCTTGACAAACCTCTTTAACATATTCAAAAGGTTGAAAATCAGCTTGATAAGTAGATTCAATAGACTCATATTCGGCCCGTAATTCTGCCAAATCAATCTCTGGATGTGAAGCTAAATCTACCTGCATGGTGGCTCCTAGAGAATTTTGACGCATTTGGCGGTAAGCTTGAGTCCCGTCGATACTAACACCAAAACTTTGCCAGGCCTTGACATAGGATGCAGTCATGGCTGGATAGGTGTCAAAGAGATTACCATCAAAATCCCAAAAATAATCACGATATTGCATTACATTTTCCTTTCAAAAAATTCAAAAAAGGATGATCGCTCATCCTTTCAGTTTACTTCTTTGGTGATTCATAGATGATGGTTACTGGACCATCATTAACTAAACTCACTTGCATATCAGCGCCAAAGATGCCTTCTTCGACAATCAAGCCCGCTTGGCGCAACTTTTGGTTGAATTCCAAATAATTAGGTTCCGCCAAAGCTGGGGTTTGAGCCGCTGTGAAACTTGGACGATTGCCTTTCTTAACGGCAGCATACAAAGTAAATTGTGAAATCGAAAGAATCGCCCCGCCAACTTGCCCAATGGAAAGGTTCATCTTCCCCGCTTCATCGGAGAAAAGTCGAGCTCCGATGATTTTACGCACTAAATAGTCAATGTCTTGGTTGTCATCACCCTCTGTAAAGCCAACCAATAACATGTATCCAGGTCCGATTTGACCCTTAATTTGACCTTCAATTTCGACTTTGGCTTCTTTAACTCTTTGTAATACGACGCGCATAAATCCTCCTAGTGAATAACTCGCTTAACTACATAAACATCAGGAATTTGCTTAATCTTATCAACCACTCTTTGTAAGTGTTCAGAATTTTTAATTCCCACAGTCGCAGTTACAACGGCTTGCTTATTATGGTCTACCCGTCCGTTAATTGAAGATAGACTCTTGGCAGAATTGTTAATCGCTTGAAGGATATCATTGATTAAACCATTACGGTTATAACCTTCAACTTCCAGTTCCGCATCATAGTATTTACGAGGATCAGGGATAGTATTCCAAGAAACATCAATCAATGGCATCCCGTTTTTACCAGCCGCCTTGATATTAGGGCAGTCTTCACGGTGTACAGAAACACCACGCCCCTTGGTCACATAGCCCATAATCTTGTCCCCTGGAATTGGACTACAGCAATGACTGAGTCGCACCAGCATAGAATCAATTCCTTGAACGTTAATTCCATTTTCAGAATGCTTTTTGTCATTATTAGCAGGTTTGGCTTCGATTTCTTGGTGCTCTTCCAGAACAGCTCGCTCCTGTTCTTCTTTCCGTAGGCGTTCTTCTTCTTGACGTACATCTTCCAACATAATGTTGGCAATCCCCATAGGTTGAATTCCACCAAAACCAATCGATGCCAGTAAGTCATCGACTAACTTCAAATTTTTCTTCGCCACAGCCTTTTCCAGATTTTCTGTGGTCATAACTTCACTAGCTTTGTAACCTGATTCTTCAATGGCATGCTGTAAAAGTTCACGCCCTTCTTCAATATTTTCTTCCCGTTCGTGAAGTTTGAAGAAGTGCTTAATTTTATTGCGAGCCTTATTAGTATGCACTAAGTCCAACCAGTCACGACTTGGACCCGCCGAATTTTGGGAAGTCATAATTTCAACAATGTCCCCATTTTTCACCTGATAATCCAAAGGCACAATCTTACCATTAACCTTTGCTCCGGTGGTCTTATTGCCGACTTCCGTGTGGATAGTATAGGCCATATCTAAAGGACCTGCTCCCTTTGGTAATTCGAACACATCGCCTTTGGGAGTGAAGACGTAAACCCGATCCCCAAATAAATCGCCCTTAACAGACTCCATGAAGTCACTGGCATCCGTGGCTTCCTTTTGAAATTCAATAATTTCTTTGAACAGATTTAATTTGTCGCCAGAACTCGTTTGAGAAACACCTTGGGTGTTACCTTCCTTGTAAGCCCAGTGAGCAGCAATCCCGTATTCGGCCACACGATGCATTTCTTCGGTCCGAATTTGTACTTCAAATGGTGTTCCATTTGGCCCAATCACCGTGGTATGAAGGGATTGGTACATGTTGGCCTTTGGCATGGCAATATAATCCTTAAAACGCCCCGGCATTGGTGTCCACCGTGTATGAATGGCCCCTAAGACGGCATAACAGTCCCGAATAGATTTAGTAATCACCCGTACTGCTAGAAGATCATAAATTTCCCCAAATTGCTTGTGTAAATCCTTCATCTTGTGATAAATGGAGTAAATATGTTTAGGTCGTCCATAAATATCACAATCGATATTTAAATCCTTAATAGCATCATTAATGTCGACAATCACTTCATTAATATATTTCACCCGTTCATCCCGTCGGGAATTCATTAAGTGAGCGATGCGGTAGTATTGTTGGGGATTTAAATAACGTAAAGAAATATCTTCCAGTTCCCACTTGATAGTAGAAATACCCAAACGTTCTGCCAAAGGCGCGTAAATTTCCAAAGTTTCATTGGAAATCCGTCTTTGCTTATCAGGTCGTAGATGTGTTAAAGTCCGCATATTATGCAAACGATCTGCCAATTTTACAATAATTACCCGTAAATCCTTGGACATAGCTAAGAGTAATTTACGGTGGTTTTCTGCTAATTGTTCTTGGTGAGACTTGTATTGAATTTTACTTAATTTGGTAACTCCGTCAACAATTACTTCCACATCATGATTAAAAAGTTCCCCTATATCGCCTAAAGTCACCTTGGTGTCTTCAACTACATCATGCAAAAAACCGGCCGAAACCGTTTCAGGATCCATCTTTAATTCTGCTAAAATCCCTGCCACTTGAATGGGGTGGATAATGTACGGCTCCCCAGACTTACGTACCTGTTCTTTATGAACATAGGCTGCAAAATTATAAGCTCTTTGCACCATATCCACATGCTTTTCATTCATGTAGTCACGACACATGCTAATGACATCGTCAGCTGTCCATAATACATCTTTTTCCATAAAGCATCACCTCATAACTAGTCTTTACTTGCACCGTAAGCTAACAGCGTCATCAATAGGTAAACCGGGCCAAAGTAGCGCACATAGCTACTAAAACCACCAAAAAAGCTACTGTAACTAATTTGAAAAAGTAACGGAAAAAAGATAGTAAAGATAATGGTTTGATCTTTCTTACCAATTATAATACCAACCAAAACGGCATAAGCTACATTAATTAAAAATAAAATAAATTCAATGCGTAAGACATCATTCGTACCTGCAACTGCAAATATAATTGGAACGACATAACTAAAAAATGCTGCAAAAGCTAAATACCAAATTGCTTGGAGCGAAAAAAGTTGTTTGAGTGCTTTCATGCTCTACTAGCCTCTCTTCTTAATATTTATCACTATTCTACCCTAAATCATGCGCTAATTCTAGATAGAAACTCATGGATGCTAAAAAATATAAAGGGGCGGTTTCCGCCCGCATAATTCGCGGTCCTAACCCTGCCTTGACGAAGCCCTTATCTAACAATGTCTCAACTTCTTTGGGTGCTAGTCCCCCTTCTGGTCCAAAGACAGCCCACAAAGCATCCTTATTCTTCAAATTCTCGAAGGTTTGCATTAACATGGTCTTTTCTCCTTGTTTAGCTTCTTCTTCGTAGGCAACCAGCCCTAAAGCTGTTGCTGGTAATTCTAAATCAGCCACCTTGGCAATAAATTCCACATCAGGTACCTGGGTGCGGTGGGATTGTTCAGCAGCTCCTTGAGCAATCTTATACAAGCGTTCTAATTTGCGCTTTTGTTTTTTTTGATCCCACTTGGCTACCGAGTAATCACCTTGGAAAAAAATAAACTTGGCTGCGCCCATTTCGGTTCCCTTTTGGACAATCCATTCCGCCTTATCACCTTTGGACAAACCACAAACAATCACTGCTTGTTTAGGCATTTCTACTGTTTGGCGACTTTTCGATACTAATTTAGCTTTGGCAACTTTCCCTTTAATCTCCGTCACTTCCATAATGTTGACAAATTCATCAGGAGTCACAACTTCAAATTTTGCTCCTACTCTCATTCGCATAACTGTAATAGCATGGTGGAAAATCTCTTGGGGTAAAATTAGGTTGGGACCTTGCAAATTTTTCTCTAAAAAGTAACGTTGCATTAGTTTTCCTCCGTCTTTAAACGTCCGATAATAGCATGCCAATCACCTTCATTTAGAGTTTGTAAAATTTCAAAGCCGGCGTCTTGCATGGTTGTTAAAATTAAGTCCCGCTTAGCCGTAATGATTCCAGAAGTAATCAATAAACCACCGGGTTTTAAATTTTTAGGTGCCTCAGGAATTAAACGCACCAAAACATCCGGTAAAATGTTGGCTAGCATCAAGTCCGCCTGGATATCAATTCCTTTCAATAAATCGCTAACTTGTACATGTACATTCTTAGCAACCGGATTTAAGTCCAAGTTTTTTTGAGCAGATTTCACAGCTTCATCGTCAACATCTGTCGCATAAATTTCACCGGCGCCAAACAACTTAGCTGCAATCGATAAAACCCCTGAACCAGTCCCAACATCTAAGACCACTTCACCACCACGCATCACAGTTTCCAAAGCTTGCAAAGACAGCTTAGTTGTGGGGTGGGTCCCCGTCCCAAATGCCTTACCTGGGTCTAGACGCATAATTTTTTCATCAGCTTGACTTGCTTGATAATCGGTCCAAGAAGGCACGACCGTTAAATAACGGGTTAAACGCACCGGCCGATAGTATTTTTCCCACGCCGTCGCCCACTTATCGTCATTAGTGGTTTCAATGGTCACTGTTGCAGGACCGGGGTTAAGTCCAAAATCACTTAAAGCTTGAATCTTGACGGTTAATTCTTGCACCAATTCTGGACTAGCTTCATTTTCTTGAAAATAGGTAATTAAAGCGACATTATCATCACTACGTTCATCATCAAATTGTACCCCTCCAGCACCATTTTCCATTAAGATATTTGCTGCCGCTTCGCTAGCTTCATTAGTTGTTACGACTTCTAATTTAATCCATTCCACGTTTCTTCCTCCTAAAATTTGGGATAAGGTAAAATAATTTTATTACCGGCAGTTTGGGCTATCAAGCTAGCCAGGCGCGATCCATCCCAAGTCAAACCAAATTCTTCTGCTGTGTCATCGTTTAAAAAGTCCAAAAGATCACTCTGACCATTGTCGAGTACCTCCTGTAAGTAAGCCAAGAAACCGTCAGCTTCTTGCTTGGTCCAACCTCGTTTTCCCGCAAAAGGTAAGCAAGCTAGGTAATCTTCCGGATTAAAGTTTACAGGTTTTTGTTCATCAAAGAAAAGAATTTCATCAATAAAGGTAATATAATCCGCATCCGTCAAAACATCATCACTATCAACAATCTCCTGACTATCCGGATTAGCAGCATAAAAAATCATCTCTAAAGTAAATGTTCGCGTTTTTTTTTGCCACTCCAAGGACAAGTCCCCATCAAAATCTAATTTAGCGAGGTTTTGATTTAAATAGTTTGCAAAATCTTGCGCCATGTCTCCCATCCTTACTTTTTAGTTTATTTTTTAATTTTACCCTAATTACAAGAATTTTACACGAAAAAAGACAAGTTCCGATTCAGAAACTTGCCTTCTTAGTTTAATTTTGGCTCTTTAAAAGACCCTTCCCAATTTTTTCTTGACCTAATTCTACGAAATCAAAGCTTAACTTAGCATTGTCATTAAATTCATCAATGGCCAATTGGATTAATTGGTCAATTAATTCACTGTATTCAATTCCAGAAACAGCCCACATTTGAGGGTAAAGAGAAATATTGGTGAAGCCAGGTAAGTTATTAACTTCCCCGAAGTAAGGCACATCATTTTCGTCAACTAAGAAATCCATTCGCGCTAAACCACGGTTATCTAAGACGCGGAAGGCATCTAAGGACATTTGTTGAATTTCTTTAGTTAAGGCTTCTGGTAATTCAACTGGTAATTCGAAAACCACCCCAGAAGCATCTACGAACTTATTGTTGTAGTCATAGAAGTCGTCACCTTCAGGAATTGTCAAGGCCCCTAACTTAGAAGCTTTGGCTTGACGGTTACCCAAAACAGAACATTCTACTTCACGTGGGTTCTTAATAGCCTCTTCAACCATAATCTTGTAGTCATATTGCAAACAATCTTTCACGGCTTGATCGTATTCTTTCTTGTTGCGAACCTTGTAGATTCCTACTGAAGAACCTTGACGCGCAGCTTTCACAAATAAAGTTTCTCCTAAGTCAGCCGAAACTTTTTCCCATGGATATTGATCCATCGTTTCTGGAGTAAAGGCCACATACTTTGTATTGCGGATACCGTGTAAAGTTAACAATTGCTTTGTTAAATCTTTGTCAAAAGAAATCCCCGAAGAAGTGATGCCAGAACCAATCCATGGTTTATTCAAAAGACGGAATAACCCTTGGATAGTCCCGTCTTCACCCATATTTCCGTGAATAACTGGGTAAAAGACATCTACATCCTTGACTTCAGATAAGTTTTGTACATTAGCCAATGGGTTAGACATATCCACACCCTTCATCGCTTCAGCTACAACTTCATCTTCGTTTTCACCATCAAAAATCTTCATGGAATCTTCGTTTCCTAATAAGAAACCTTGTTTAGTGAACATAAAAACAGAAACGTCGTACTTATCCTTATCTAAAGCATCATAAATGTTATGGGCAGAACGCTTGGAAACATCATGTTCAGATGAATTGCCACCAAACATCAAGGCAATATGAAGTTTTTTTGTCATTATCTGTCATCCTCTAACTTTTTGTTATTTTATTATTGGTTTTCAGTTATAGTCTTTCCTGAAAAAGACCATTAGAAACCTTTTACTTTCTAATTTTACCACAAAAAACATCCGCTGTCAGGATGCTTAATTTTAATTACAAATTTTTAATCAGAATCAGATAGTCAATAAAGCGTCACCTGCCACAATAGTTTGCAACATCCGCGTGGCCATATTACCAAATTTTTTCTTGGGGTGGGTCACATGATATTCCAAAATGTCTAAGGCAACAAAGAAGAGCATCACTCTTTGAAGTTGAATTTGCGGAATTTCAAAACGTCGTTGCCGACGGTAACCCTTCAAAAATTCCTTGCGCAAGGTAACTGCATGTACTTCATTATAAAAAAATTTTAACATATCTTCGTAAGCTACACCCATATGCGCTTTTTCAAAATCAATCAGGATTTCATGTTTGTCGTAAACCATAATGTTACGCAAAGAAAAATCGCCATGAACCACAACCTTAGGTAATTGTTGATACTCTTGGTCGGCAGCCGCTAAATCAGCTTGTAAAATCTGGTAAGCCTGAACAACGTCAGTTTCATGTTCCGTGCCCTTTAAATTTGCTATTTTTTCTGCCAAACGCTGACTTAAAGGACGCTCGTCATTGAAAACTTTAACTTGCCCTGTCAGTTGATTATGAAAATCTGCTAACATCCGTCCATATTTTTGCGCTTGTTTAGGTAGCAAATTCTTTTCTTCAGCGGTAACCTCTTGCATCTTCCGGTCCTTCAATACCACCACATAATAATCTTCATAAAGCACACTATCTAGGTAAATTTCTGGACAGTAAACTTGATTGACATGTTGTTCAGCATAAAACATGGCTTCATCTTCGAAAATTTTAACAAACAAATCGCAATCATAAAGCTGACTGTAGCCAACCAAATGTTGATTACCGGCAACATCATGAATATTTTCCAGTTCAGCCTGATAATAATCATTTAAAAAATCTAATAACATCTCTTTACCCCATTTCTATTTTACGCTCTCTCAATTTAATCTTACTCTAAATCCCCCCGCTTTGGCAATTAAAAAAGACCGTCTTAACAACGATCTTGAAGTGAATTTTGTTTTTTAGTGCTTAGTCCTTGTAGAAAAACCGTTGAAAGCACCATAATAATTCCTAAAGCTCCCCAAAGCTGTAACTGTAGCCCCATGAAAAAGACAGCCACTAAAGTTGCAGTCAATGGTTCAAAACAAGATAACATCCCTGTGGTCTCAGGAGCCAAGTAATTTAAACTATTGAGATAAAAAAGGTATGCTATCAAGGTTCCCATTAAAGCAATAAAAGCGATATAGCCTATTTCAAGCCCATCTAAGTGGACTGATCCTTCTTGAACTAAAGCCGGAGTAAAGACTAAGCCACCAATTACCATGGAACTACCTGTAACTAAAACCACATCAAATTCTTGAAGTAACTTCCGAGGTAAAAGCGTGTATAATGCTTGGCTAACTCCTGCCATAATTCCCCAAAAAAGTCCCAAAGGTGCAATGGCCAACTTAGCTAAATTCCCTTGCGTAACCACTAAAACCGTTCCTACTAGCGCCATCACAATTGAAATTACATCAATTCGCCGAGGTAATTTCCAATTTTTCAAAGCTAAATAGATAATGATAAATAGAGGACCAAGAAATTGTAAAATTGTAGCAGAACTGGCATTACCATGTTGTATCGCCAAAAAATATGTCAGTTGTGACGGAACCATCCCAAAAAGTGCAAAAATTACTAAGCGTAAAAGATTACTCGCCTGTAGATAACGATGCCATTGTTTCCTTGATACCCTAAACGCTGCTATTAGTGTCAACAAAATTCCCGCAATCAGCATACGTACCGAAACCAACCACGTGGCTTCTAAACCCGTTCTTTCAAAAAACAGTTGAGCAAAGTTTCCAGATAACCCCCACATCATTGTTCCGAAAACCGCAAAAAAGATCCCCTTCTTTGATTGAGTCATATTTTTATCACATCTTTCCAAAACTACTTTCGCCACCTAATCGTAGCGACAACTTAGTTATTATAGCTGATTCACATCTAAAGTCAACTACCTCCGAACAAGTTCGGGGGCTTGTAACTCACGACACTTGCGTGTCAGTAGTTCAAACG
>NZ_AZFH01000187.1:0-746 GCF_001435735.1 Ligilactobacillus equi DSM 15833 = JCM 10991 | reverse complement strand
AATACAGCAACACTTAAGGTTAAGGATGCTAAAGGTAATAACATTACCGACCAATTAACTGCAACTTGGGACCTTAAGAATGGTAAATGGCTATTAACTCCTAAAGACAAGGCTAAGTTCTTGGACACTTACAAGGGTCAAAAGCTTACTGTTTCATTCAACTCTGTTGTTAAAGCAGATGCTCTTGGTACTTTAACCAACACAATGAACCAAGTTAATAACAGCAAGGGCTACAAGTCTAATACTGTCAAAAACAATGTTGAACCGGATCCAAAACCAACTAAGGTTGTAGTTAATACTGATAACACTAACATTGATAAGACTTCTATTTCTCATGGACAAGTAATTAATTACACTGGTACATGGGACTTATCCGAATTAGCAAATCACGTATTCACAACACAAGAACTAGCTAACGTATGGTCATTCTCTGATGATTACGATCAAGCTAAGGTAGCTGTTGACTTAGCTGGTAAAGATGCATGGTCTGTTAAGGATGCTAAGGGCAATAGCATTAAAGATGATGTGAAATTGGCTTGGAATGCAGATGATGGTTCTTGGACAATCACCCCTCTTGACAATGCTAAGTTCTTAAATGCATACAAGGGTCAAAAACTTACAGTTACCTTTAAGGCAACTGTTAAGGATGATGCCACTGGTGATCTCAAGAACTCTATTGTACAAACTAATGACGGTCATGGTTACAAGACTAATACAGTTACTAACCACGTTGAACCTAACCCTGC
>NZ_AZFH01000186.1:881-2049 GCF_001435735.1 Ligilactobacillus equi DSM 15833 = JCM 10991 | reverse complement strand
ATAACACTGTACAATTTACAAAAAATGGAAGTATTACAAACTAGCAATTAGCGTATACATATACTTATAAAGTTACGTATATGTATATTCGTTTATATCGATTGGCGGTGTGTGCGTGGATTTTGTCGAAAAATTATGAAACATCTCGGTGATGTTTCACGTGAAACAATTGGAAGAAATGCAGAAATTTCTGATATTTTTTGAAGAAAAAGAAAGTCACAAGAATCTTCGTTAAAGGATATTAATTATAACGAAGGCCCTTGTGACTTTCATGTGTCAATCATTGAAAAATTAGCGTGATGAATTATTCGAATTTACTATTGTTGAGTATCTTTCATATAAAACAAATGAAAGGCACGGTAAAGTACTTATGACATTGGTTACTGATAACACACAAATTGTAATAAATCACCCTCAAAAAGGAACTCATTTAACGATTCAAGAGCGTGGACAAATTCAAGCCTACAAAGAAATAAATGGGCTTATCTAACCGTCAAATCGCTAGGAAGCGCAATAGGGTCTCTCAAACCATTAATAATAAGGTTAAGCGTGGATGGGTAAAAACCATTAAGTAGATACAAAAGAAAGCTAATGGTAAAGAATACCGCTATTACAACGAACAATATTATGCAGAAGTTGGACAAATTCGTTATGCGTCTAATAAATTGTAATGTGGAAGAAAACCTATTTATTGGTCTTTTCCTGAAATTGTAACGAAATTAGATAGCTTACTCCTGGGTAAAGTTGATGGTATTAAGTACTCACCATATGCTACAACTAAAAAGCTTGAAGAAGTAATTCCTACGGAATTTATTCCATGTGAATGCACTATTTACACTTGGATTGATAAAGGTATTATGCAGACTAAAAACGTTGATTTAATGTCTAAAACCACTCGTAAGAATGATCCTAAATCTTCAAAGGCTCCAGTTAAACGTGTATTGGGGCGCAGTATTAATGAACGTCCTACTTACATTGATAGTCGTTCTGAAATTGGATACTTTGAAATTGATACTGTCGTTGGCAAGAAAGACTCTATGGACAAACGTTTTAATGGTCTTAACTGACCGTTTATCTTGCTATACTGTGATTTTTCGTATCAAAGATAAGAGTTCTGAATCCGCTAATAAGAAACTCGAAGAGTTGAAGTCTAGTACGGATGAAAAAG
>NZ_AZFH01000186.1:0-821 GCF_001435735.1 Ligilactobacillus equi DSM 15833 = JCM 10991 | reverse complement strand
CAAATGAGAATGTAATTCGTATTATTAGACGATTTATCCATAAAAGTACTGCCATTATTACATTTAATTCGTAGAAGATGCAGTCAATGACTACCCACGAAAGCTTTTAGGTGTTTACTCTGCCGAATCTGTTTACTTATACAATGAAGTACTTTCACTTACTTCTTAGAATCAAGAAGTACCTTTTTGAGATAAAGTGGCTAACTTATATTTGCAATTTGAGTACGCAAAAAAGTTCAATTTTGGTTATTTTTCTAGAAGTTTTTTCTGGAAGTTTTCACATTGCAAAAATAATTGCTAAAAGAACCGCTAGAAATCAACGTGTTGCGTAATTTCTAGCGGTTCTTCTAGTTGCTAAGCTAATTTTCTTCTGGCAGAGCAGGAAACAACTTGATAATTTGGCTGTACCTTTCAGAAAAAATAGTCATTTCCCAATTTCTGGGTGTTTATCAATAAATTCTCGACATTGATCTTCCAATTTTTCATGGAAGATAAGATTTTTCAGTTTTTGACTAGCAACTTGTATCTCTTTAAATGCCAAGCTTAAATTCATGAAAGTAATTGGAATCAAAACAATATGGGGTGTCGCAGTTAGTTCTGTAAATTTTTCCTTGATGGTTACCAATGAAAATGGGGGCACTAAAATAATTGAAGTATCATTATTTTTACAAATTTCACTGATAGTCTGAGCACTTTGGATACGCAATTCTGAATTGCCCCATATTTAGACCCGAAAGGGTCTTTTTTCGTTGAAGTAATTTAACTTAAATGGTATAGTATAAATACGATTAAAGAAAAGAGGTGAAAAAAATGGAACAAAC
>NZ_AZFH01000036.1:0-38408 GCF_001435735.1 Ligilactobacillus equi DSM 15833 = JCM 10991 | reverse complement strand
GTGGCCCTACACATTTGGTTTGTCGAAACTTTGTTTAGTTTTCAAAGATCTACTCGATTAATTATCGCAACTTCTATATAATAGCAACTCCTATAAAAACTGTCAAGCTTTTTTAAGTCGATATTTTAAGAAATATTGCGAAACAACTTCTATATTATAGCAATCATTTAAAAAATGTCAAACACTTTTTAAACTTTCGCTTTTTCTATCGCTCTCGGCGACAAATAATATCTTATCAAGCTGAGCAAAAAAGGTCAAGAACTTTTTTAAAAAAATTATTTACCTGCTTCAATATCTACTAGGGCCGCTTCTACCCAACGATTCAAATTCTTAGCAATTGGATTAAATCCCTCTTGCACCTTTTTGTTGGTCCAAAATTTCTTATGTTGATAACGCGCACGTTCACCAGCATGCGAAAAATCAAATCCTCTTTCTAAGCAACGAATTGATAACGAAATTTTTTGCGTGTATTCATCAATATCAATAATCATCACCTTGACTTTTTGACCAATTTTCAAATACTCACTAATTTTTTCAACATACCCATGGTGGCATTCTGAAATATGAATTAGTCCTTGTGTATGTTCATCAAGCGTTACAAAAGCCCCATAAGGTTGAATCCCTGTCACCTTGCCTTCTAAAACCATCCCAATTTTATAAATCATGCTAATTCCTCCTCTTTAATAAAAAGCGGCGTCTAATACGCCGCTTTTATTTACTTAATTGTGATTCCTTCAATAACCACATCTTCAACTGGTTTGTCTTGCATCCCAGTTTCCACTTTGGCGATTTTGTCCACAACATCCATACCGACAACTACTTGCCCAAAAACTGTGTGCCGGTGATCCAACCATGGTGTACCACCTTGTTTGTAAGCTGTCACGATTTCTTCTGGATATCCCGCAGCTTGCATTTGACCAACCATGTCTGCTGGAAAGTTTTCATTTTGGACGATAAAAAATTGGCTCCCATTGGTACCAGGACCCGCATTAGCCATGGATAAAGCGCCCCGTAAATTAAATAATTCATTTGAAAATTCGTCTTCAAATGGGGCGCCCCAAATACTTTGACCACCCATTCCGGTACCGGTTGGATCGCCACCTTGAATCATAAAATCTTTAATAATACGATGGAAAATTACCTCATCATAATAACCCTGCTTAGCTAATTCAACAAAGTTTTCTACAGTTTTAGGTGCTTGTTCTGCAAACAATTGCACGGTAATCATACCGTAATTAGTTTTAATTTCTGCGACTGGACCGGAAACATTTTCCAAATCAAGTTGTGGATATGACATTTCTTTTCCTCACTTCTATATTTTCTCTCTAGAAAAATATTATACCACACCTTAACATATTTCTCTTTTTTCTCAGACCAATTTCTACATTTTTTTCGGTTTTTATGGTAGGCTTAATTTTGAATTTACTTAATTAAAGAAAGGATTAACCCATGTCTCAAGAATATTATGATATCACTATTATCGGCGGTGGCCCCGTAGGTATGTTTGCGGCGACTTACGCGCGCATGCGTCTAGCTAAGGTTCAAATCATCGAAAGCCTAGGCCAACTCGGTGGACAAGTTGCTACCCTTTTCCCCGCTAAAAAAATTTATGATATTCCCGCCTACCCTACAATTAGCGGGACTGATTTAATCGCCAATCTTCAAAAACAAGTTAACGATTTCGCACCTGACATACATCTTAATGAAACAGTTTTAGAGATTAAACAAACATCAGCTGGATTTGAATTAGTAACTTCAAAAAAGAAACGCTACTCCAAGAGTATCATTATCGCTACTGGTATTGGGGCCTTTGAACCCCGCCGTTTAAAAATTGATAATGCACAAACTTTCGAGGGTCAACAACTTCGTTACTTTGTTGATGATCTTAATATTTTTAAAGATAAAGTCGTCGCCATCGCTGGCGGTGGTGATTCTGCAATTGATTGGGCCTTAGAGATTGAACCACTAGCTAAAGAATTGCACCTCATCCACCGTCGCGATAAATTCCGCGCCCTGGAAGGGAACCTAGCAAAGTTACAAGCAACAGCTACGCACTTCCAAACGCCATATAACATTACTGCTCTAAACAAAAGCCAAGATAAATTGAACCTTACTTTAACAAAGGCGCGTAGCGAAGAAAATAAAGAGCTATCCGTAGACTATCTCTTGGTTAATTACGGTTTTTCTTCTAGTAACAAGCAAATCGAAAATTGGGGACTAACTACCGCCAACCGTGCCATCGCAGTTAACTCTAGTCAAGAGACTAACATCCCTGGTATTTACGCCATCGGAGACGGTGCCTACCAAAAAGGTAAAGTAGCCTTAATTGCAACGGGCTTTGGTGAAGCACCTAACGCTGTTAATAACGCCCTCCTTCACGTCTATCCCGAGAAGCGACAACCCGCTCACAGTACCCAATTAATAAAACAATTTAAAAAAGACCAAAAATGCTAGGAAAGGTTTAAAACTTTTGATATACTAGCCCTTGAAAATATAATCAAGCGTAAAGAGGATTAACATGGAATATATTACTTTTTTCATCGACTTTGTTTTGCACATTGATGCACACTTGGTTGATATTGTCAATAATTTTGGTGATTGGACTTACTTTTTCCTATTTCTAATCATCTTCGTTGAAACCGGAGCGGTCATCCTCCCTTTCTTACCCGGGGATTCCCTCCTATTCGCCGCTGCCGCCCTAGCCGCTAACCCTAACTACAATCTTAATATTTGGATTTTTGTAGTTCTCTTTTGGTTAGCACCTGTTTTAGGTGATTCCTTAAATTTCTTTATCGGGCGTAAAGTAGGGACTGCCATCACCAAGCACAAATTCTTCGGAAAATTAATCAAACAAGAAAATATTGATCGAACCGAAGCTTTCTTTGAAAAGCACGGTGGTATGTCTATCATTCTGGCTCGTTTCATGCCTATCATTAGAACCTTCGCACCGTTTGTTGCTGGAGCTAGCGGTTACAAATACCAACACTTTGTACGCCACAATATTTTAGCTGCCACACTATGGGTTACTCTTTGTTGCGGCGGGGGACACTTCTTTGGAAACTTCCCATTTGTCAAAGAACACTTCTCCGTAATCATCATTGCGATTATCGTGATTTCTTTAATTCCTGCCTTAGTTGCAGCTCTAAAAGCCAAGCTCTCTGCTAAGAAAGCCTAAAACACCAAAAGACGTTTCACTATGAAACGTCTTTTTTAGCGTAATTCTCTTTTACCTAAGAAATACAATAGATACATCTGACCAGCTAATAAAAGTAAACACAAGCCAAAGGCAGTTGCAAAAAAAAGCTCCGGTAACGCCAATATCATCGGGTCATTTTGCGGATCAAACAACCAATTAGTTTTCCCCGGAAAAAATAGTTGGTGGAAGGTAATAAAAAAACGATTAAAATTTAAACCCATTAAAACAAACAACCCCATTAGGATAGTGATCGTAATCTGAATAAACCTTTGTAAAGTCCATATCCTTTTTTGTTGCTTTAACTTTCGCAAATAACGCACTGTGACTGGTAAACTAATAATAAAAACTATCCAGGTTACTAAAAACCAACCTTTGACATCCTGATAATGTTGGAGAGCAGCGTAAGACGAGGGGAGGTTCATCTCTAAACTCCGCACCCATGGATACTCTAGATAGGCCAAAAGGTGGTGATAATCATCCCACAAAGCGGCATTACTCTCCCCCACCAACATACCAAGATTTTGTCCCCATAAAAAAAGTCCATACAAAGGTGTAAAGTTAATTGTTACTAGCATTGCTCCCGTAAGCATCGTCAAAAGGACACTCAAACGTTGCCCCCACTCGCTTAGATAAATACTGCTTAATTTAAGATTTTCCATTGATCTAAACTATCAACTTCGTGGGTTGGTTTGATATTTTTTTGGGCAACTTGTTCTTTAGTCGAAACCCCTGTGTAAACCAAAAGCGTATCAATCCCCGAGTTAATCCCCGCTTTAATATCAGTCATATAATTATCACCAACCATCACAACTTCATCTGCAGACATATTCATTTTTCGCAAAGCCATTTCCATAATCGTCTTCTCTGGTTTTCCAACATAAGTCGCCTTATGTTGGACGGCACATTCAACTAAAGCAATCAGTGAACCTGCCCCAGGTACTAACCCTCGTTCATTTGGGAGGTTAGTGTCCGCATTTGTACCGATAAACTTCGCTCCCCGCTTAATAGCTAATGTAGCTAGCTCGAACTTATGGTAAGTTACATCGGAGTCTAAACCCACCACCACATAATCAGGATTTTTTTCTTCAAAGATAAAACCCTTGTTCAATAAAGCTTGTTTTAAGCCCAATTCTCCAATAGGGTAAACTGTCCGTTTGTTAACATCCAAAGAAGCAACATACTCTGCCGTCGCTAAAGCCGTAGTAAAAACATTTTCGACACCTACATGAATATCGAAATTATCCCGTAAATTAGCAACCACATCCTCCGGTTCTTTGGTACTATTATTGGTTAAAAACATAAAAGGAACCTTTTGCGCCTGTAAACGTTCAATAAAGCGCTTAGCTGCTGGAATCTTCTCCTTACCCCGGTATACTGTCCCATCTAAATCAATTAAATATCCTTGGTATTTCTTCACAAATCTATCCTCACTTAATTCTCTTTTTGTCGAATAGTAAAGTGCCGGCCCTTATTATTCATCTTTCGTTCACTATTCACAGATACTGCTTTGAGTTTCTTATTTTGACGTTTCTTCTTACGTCCATCATAAGCACTTTCTTCCCAAAACTGATTTTTTCGTCGCTTCTTCACACTAAGATTCTTAGGCCGCGGATTACGACGCCGTTCTGATTTCTTAATTTTATTCTTCCGTTTGAGTCCAGCTGGAATTGGTTCGGGTTTTTGTACTTCTAAATTATGCAGTACAAAGTAAGCACAACCAAAATTACAGTACTCCATCAGGTACTCTTCTAAACGGTCTATACTTTGACTAGGAAAACCTTTCTTACTGCCACTAGCATAAAATCCCCGTAACCGGAGCTGGTCATAGCCCCAATCTCCCACAATGTAATCATACTTAGTTAAAATTTGGCTAAAACGTTCCTTTAATTTTTCCACCTGAAAGCCATCACGGTAATTCTTTAATAAAATATATGGATGGCCATCAATTTCAATTTCTTCCTCCGATTTAACAATCACATCACTTGCAAAAGCCTTGATAGTTTCAGCTTTTCGCGCCAATTGTTCTTCTCTTCTTTGACGGCGATAATCATTCACATTACCCCTCCTTTACGTTACATATTCATAATCTTCTTTAATTTTACCACACCCAACAAAAAAGAGATTGGGAAATAACTAGCATTTCTGATTAATTTAAAGAAATGATTATGGTAAAAAGCCTTAAGAAATCAACATTTTCAAAACGTAATTTCTTAAGGCTTTTAACTTATAAAACTTCTCCTAGCTTATTTTACTACTATACTTTTTTCACCTTAACCAAAATAAAACTGACTACAAACCAAATCATAGCTGCAACCAAAGCAACTAGAGTGGTCTTTTCCAAACACATCACGATCCCTACCATAATTAGAAAGGCTATTACTAAGTAGTTAGCTAGTGGATAAAGTGGTAAGCGGAATTTTCCCACTGTTTCTTGCTTTTGTTTGAGTTCACGCCGGTAACGAAGATGCGCCACCATAATAGCCCCCCAAATAAAAAGAAAACAAGTTGTTGCCACACTTGAAATAAAGGTAAAGACCGTTGAAGCACTTGGCACGACTACTTCCATCAAAACTGTCACAGCGATAATTACCGCCGAGAAAATCAAACCATTCGCCGGTACACTGGTCTTCGACAAAGTACTCATCTGCTTAGCAAACTTCCCTTTCCGCCGATAATTCAAGGTAAACATCATCCGTCCCGTTGTAAAAAGCGAAGAATTAACCGCTGAAGCTGCCGCCGTAAAGACCACAAAATTAATAATTCCAGCCGCTGCCAATATTCCAATATCTTGGAAAACTTGTACAAACGGACTTTGACTCATAGAAATTTGATTCCACGGATAAATACACATTAAGGCGGTTAAGGAGCCTACATAAAACAAGATAATCCGCGCAGGAATTTCATTAATAGCTTTAGGAATTACCCGCTTAGGATCTTGCGTTTCTGAGGCCATCACTCCGATGGTTTCGATTCCAATAAAACCAAAGGTTACCATTTGGAAGGACATAAAAAATCCCTTAAAGCCTTTTGGGAAAAAACCCCCATTTTGAAATAAATTATTAATGCTAGCATGGCCATGTGGGGTTGGATAGTGCATCATAACCAAGACAATTCCAATGGCAATCAAGATTAAAATTGCAACTACTTTAATCAGAGCAAACCAAAATTCAGTTTCTCCGAATAGTCCAACCGCAATCATGTTCAAAAGCAACATAATCAAGATAACAATTAAACCCGTGAGCCAACGGGGCATCTGTGGAAACCAATATTGCATGTACATTCCCGTGGCAGTCACATCCGCCATGGCAATTGTAATCCAACAAATCCAGTAAGTCCATCCGGCAACAACCCCGATGTCTTGGCCTAGGTAGCGTGCAATAAAATCAATGAAGGAATGGCTTTCCAAATCTGACAACAAGAGTTCTCCCATTGCCCGCATTAAAAGAAAACAAACTCCTCCAGTCAAAAGATATGCGAGAATAATTGACGGACCTGCCAAATGAATAGATTTCCCTGAACCCAAGAAAAGTCCTGTCCCAATCGTTCCCCCCAGAGCTATCAGTTGAATATGGCGACTCTTCAGTCCCCTTTGATAACCTTTTTTTGTTTTACTTTTTTCAGTCATATTATCTCCTTTGAAAGTTACATATTCAATCCACAATTTTTATTGTAAATTATTTTTTAAATAAAGTAAAATTCAACAATTTCATCTTTTGTTGAATTATATTCACCTAAATTCTTAAAAAAGAGACTCCATTTTTTTGAAGCCTCAGAAAAAATTTTTATTTAAAATTAGCTTGTTTCCAAGCATCAATTTGTGCTAAAAATTGGTTAAAAGCTCGATTATCTTTCAAACTTGGAAAACTTCCCAAAAGAATTGGTTGCCCCTGTTTGCTTTGACCCCCCTTCTTTTGTAAGATCAAAATCGCCTTTTGCGCAGCTTTGTCTTGGAAAAGCTCTTGGGGTAGGTTCAACATTCCTTGAAGATAGGCATGTTCTTGCACATAATTCAACAAAAGTTTGGCTTGCTTGGATTCAAAGAGTCCCGCAGGTAATACAAATATCCCCCAAGCACCCGCTTTCATTTGTGTGACAGCTTTTTCTATCATTAAATGGTGCGCATAAGAATGTCCTTCTTGAGCGGCTGTTTCCATCCCCTTAACTTTTTCATCAATAGGGTAGTAACCCACAGGAAAGTCTCCAATTACAAGGTCAGCCTCATTCACCAAAATAGGGTCCATCGCATCTTGGTGGAAGAGCTCAACGGGAGCCTTGGTTAAGTTCACCATAATACTTGCCAAAGTTAATAAGGTATCATCATTATCGACCCCATAACCGTGTAGATTGGAATTTTTCAATTGATTCAAAACCGTTACTAAAAGGTTGGCAGTTCCCACTCCTAAATCTAAGATTTTCGCTTGAGCAGGCAAAGCAACGATTTTTTCAATCAAATATGCCACTAAGATTCCGATAGTATCGGGTGTCATTTGATGATTGGCTTGAATTTTTTCCACCCGATAGCCTTGAAGTAATAATAGCTGCATCAACAACCGGGCATCGCGCTTATCCAATGCATCTAAGTCAATTGTGGCATATTTTTCCTTTAATTGTGCCTGAACCTCAACACTAGGATAACCCGCTTCAACCTGTACTTCTCCTGTTAATAAGTTATCCATTGTTTCGATTAAAGCATCAAAATAATCGACCTGCGTATCTGCCTGTAAAATATCCACAGTTTCAATAATCGGCTGATAGATTTTCTCAACTTCCTTCAATCCCACTTCACTTACCTCACAATCATTTAATTTCCTTGTTAAGTTTAACGATTTCACTGCTAAAATTCAAGTTACTTAACTTACTGCGGTACTGTATAGGTAAAACGTCGCTTATTTTTCAATGTTACCAGATACTTATCACCTTGACGTTCAACCGTTCCTATATTGAACTTCAGCTGAACTTGATTAGCTATGTTATTTTGCCGAGCTAGATTGTAAAGAACCAACGCCTTATCTTCTTGGATAATCGCTTGTTTGGCCCTAATTTCCGCTTGATAAACGACTGTTTGTCCAGCAAAAACTAGGGCAAATAAGCCTAAAATCAAAACTGCGCTATATAAAATGTTACCCCTCAACCGTCTCATACTTGGGCATCACCACCGTTTCTTCATAGACTGAACCACACACTTTCACCTTTAAATGTAGCCGAAATTGGACGGGATCATAATTTATTTGAAAATCATCAACATCATAAATCAGGGGCATATAACCTCTTCCATTTTTCAATAACCACAGTTTCTGTCTTTGATAACGTAAAGTATAAAATTGATGGTCCTTTTGACTATAAAAATTAACTCTCCCTTGACTTAAATCTTGATTTTGGTAAGCTAAATCGAGACCATCCCCATACAAAATGGTAGTAAATTGTTCAAAATCCATTTGGTGACTCTTTTCTTGGTGTCGCTGATTACGGGTCACTAAAGTTAATGCTCCCAAAATCAAAATCACACTAACTGCCGTAATTAGCAAGGCAGTCATAGTCTCGACCAAAGTAAAACCACTAATTTTCTTGACAAATTTGAATACCATGGTAATTTACCTCTTTGACCGCCCGATCATTATTTTTCAACCAAGCCTCCTTACTTAAATTAACCAATTCTTGATAGTCATGTCCTCTCTGATCAACGTAGTTTTTCTCCGCTTGCAAATAAGCTTGATTAGAAAATAACAAGCCAATTGCCACACTTATCAACAATAAAGCAGCACAGGTATCCCACAATAAAAATCCACTATTGTTTCTGTATAACATATTTACCCCCTACTCCAATCTGTGGCACCAAAGTATAAACTTGTTTTGTGCGCATATTTTTTATCATTACTTTTTGCATTTTTAACCCTCCGCCCTTGCGATAAACAGCTTCAACGTTACGTGCATTTTGCAACTGTGGTGGGTAATCAAGTTTAGTAACCTTATTACTTTTTTCAAAAGTAAAAATAACCCTACTATGGTTAGAAATATGTGAAAAATCAATTTTTACTTGCTCATCATAACGATTAGCTTCAATCATTACCATCCGCCACTGACGGTCAAACGTAATCCAAAAATTTCGCTCTTGTACCGCTTGTAAACACGCCGGTCCCCAAATTACTCCTAGCGTCAGAACTATAGTCGAAATTACCAAAACTAAAACGCTCTCTATTAAGGTAAATGCTATTATTTTATTATTCTGCATGACTACCCGTTAACTTTTCCCCCTGTTCCGAAGTCAAATATTGCTCATCAACCAATTGCTTGACCGTGACATTCGTTGCAGTTGGATGTTCCTCTTCATAAAGTTGCTTTTGCGTACTAAATTGTTGATTTAAAGCCTGCATATTCACCTTATTAGCATGATCTTTTTGATGACTAATATTAGGAATCACCAATAACAACAACAAACTAATAATAAATAGGACTATTGCCATTTCAATCAAAGTAAAAGCAGACATTTTTTTCGATATTTTTTTCATTGTAATCCTCCTAAATTGTGATACATCGGAATTAAAATTGAAGCGTAAGTTAAAACAATAATCACCGCAATAACAACAAACAAAAGTGGCTGAATCAAATTCAAAATCCGATCCACTCTTTTTAATAAACGTTGATAAGAAAGCTCCGCAAAAATCATTAACTGCCCACTTAAGTTTTCCTGGGTAAGTCCCTCTTGAAAAAAAAGAGCAAATTCTGGAGGAATAAACGGATACTTCTGCACGAAGCCCGCCAATTCCTGACCGTTATTTAACCAACTTTCAAACTGCTGACCTAATTGATATAAAAGACTGTGCTGGTCGAATCGCAATAACAAGTTACAGATTTGTCGAAAGTCCATCCCACTTTTCAGCATCAGAGCTAAATTAAAAGCTAAATAATAATAACTATACTGGCAGTAAACTTTTCCCACTAAGGGTAATTGACTATACCAAAGGTGGCGGTCAAGTTTAGGTTGCTTTTTCCACCACAAATAAATTTTGACAAAATAGGCTAAAATCAGCATTACTATCAGTAAAGCAATTCCAGAAATAAGTTGATGAAATCGTTGGCTAAATAACATCTGTTGAGGTCCAATTTGTTGTAAAGCTGGTTTGACCCACAAATGGATCACAGCCAAAATAATCACTAACAAAATCCCCAAAATTATCGGATAGAGTAACAAACCTTGTAACTTTGCTTTTTGCTCGACATTTCGTCCTAACAACTTTCCAATTTGGATGACACTTTCCTCTAAACGTCCGTGTTGCTCAGCAATTTGTAATTGATAAAAAATTACGGTTCCGACATAGGCCTTCAAACTACGACTGAGAATTTGGCCTTGACTGACATCATCGATAATCAAAATAATATCCTCTGCTTGACGCGGGAGCATCTCCTTACTGGCTAATAGTGCTTCTTGTAAAGAAAAACCAGTCTCTAGTAATTGACCCAAAAGTTGAAAAAAATCGGCTTGCTGACGGGCTGACCAACGAAACTTATCCCGCCTGATACTTTTGCCAAATTTCTCTACTAATCCAACCATTTTGATAACATTTTGCAAGATTATCCCCCCATTTTTCTGTCATAACTTTCGTTTTACCATGTGCCTTGATATCTTCCATTTTTAATTGATCAAATAAAACTTTTTGCTGACCATCTTTAGTAGGTAACAAACGTTGATAATTAATCATCTGTAAACCTTGACGTAATAATTCAGCATCAACTCCAAGGCTACGCAATCTTTCCCAGACACCATAAACACTTTGAGCATGCACGGTTGATAAAACTAAATGTCCACTCAAAGCTGCATTTAAAGCCACCTGAGCAGTTTTCCCATCACGAATTTCACCAATAATAAAAATATCCGGACGGTGACGCAAAGCCAATTTCAATAATTCAGGATAACCCATTTGAGCTTTCTTATTGACCTGTAATTGTAAAAAATTAGGTTCATACATTTCAATTGGATCTTCAATACATAGAACATACTGCTCGCCAAACTGCTTTGCCACATGATACATGGTGGTCGTTTTTCCCGATCCCATCGGCCCCGCAAATAAAATCAAACCACGTTTTCGTGACTCTTGCTCAATTTTTGTTAATTGGTTTGGGAAGAAGTAACCACGTAAGAGTCCCTCTTCATGATACAAAACTCGAATAACCAGCGATTCCTTGCCTAAAAAATCACCTACACTGGACAAGCGACAATAGAATGTTTGATTTTGATAAAGATAATGCCAAGACCCTAATTGCGGACGACGTTTCTCACTTAAGCTCATATTGGCCTGAAATTTTAAAAAGTTGATTAGCATCTGTCCCTCAGTAAAAGAAAGACGTTTCAACTCCAAACGTTCATTGAGTACCCGTAAAGAGACTTGGTAGTCCTGACTAGCTGGCCAAATGTAAATATCACTTGCTTTATGTAAGATGGCAGCATCCATGATGGCCTTTAATTTTGTTTGCATAAAAAATCCCCCTCTATATATTAAATACGCAAAAAAAATTATTTTTTGACAAAAAAGTCGCAAAATTTTTGGCCATATAAAAAAACGCCAGAATTTTCTTCTGACGTTGTAGATACTTATTGGTTTAATTGTGCACTAACTTCTGTAAAAGTTGGGATAGATGGAACTGCACCTAACTTTTGAACTGCTAGCGCGGAGGCTTGGTTAGCAAATAAAATTGCTTCTTCAATATTTGAAAAATCTGGTTTCAGTTGAGAACTTAGGGCTCCTAAGAAAGTATCGCCAGCTGCCGTTGTATCGACCGCTTGCACTTTGAAGGCCGGAACCAAACCTTCTTTTTGATTGGCTGTTAGGTAGTAAGCTCCCCGCGAGCCTAAAGTAATAATCACATTTTTTACCCCTTTAGCTTGAAGCTTTTTAGCAGCTTGATGTTGACTTTGAGCATCAACAACTTTAATACCGGTTAAAATTTCTGCCTCTGTTTCATTAGGAGCAATCAAATCTACATTAGCCAATAAAGTCTGGGGAGCTTCTTGGGCTGGAGCCGGATTCAAAATTGTCGTTACACCAGCTTTTTTGGCTATTTCAAACGCCAAAGTTGCACTTTCCAATGGTGTTTCGAATTGCGTCACTAAGAAATCCGCTGCTTCAATCTTAGTTTGTGCCTGGTAGATATCATCAGTTGTAATAGCTTGGTTCGAGCCTCCGTCAATGATAATACTATTTTCACCACTCGCTTGCAAAAGAATAAAGGCTTGCCCTGTCGCCTTATCTTCAGAAACTGAAACATATTGCGTATCAACCTGAGCAGTAGTTAAAATTTCCTGCATAAAACGTCCATTTTCATCATTACCCACTTTACCAATGAAGCTAGTTTGTGCTCCTAACCGACTAGCTGCTACGGCTTGATTAGAACCCTTACCACCGCCAGCATTTTTTTTAGCCTCCATCGCCATCGTTTCCCCCGGCTGTGGCAACCGTTTGATTTTTAAAATTGTGTCAACATTCAAACTTCCCAATACTGTAACCTTATTTACCATCTAAGACCCTCCACTAATTTAACGTAAAAGCTTTTAATAACTTTAATTTTACCGTATCATACAAAATTATGCTACAAAAAAGCGAGACTCTTAAGTAAGTCTCACTTAGGTTTCAATTAATCTTCATCTGGGAAATCTGCTGAAGTGAAAACTTCAGAAACATCATCGTCTTCTTCCAAACGATCAATCAAACGTTGTAATTGTTCTACCTTGTCAGCAGGAACTGGCACTGTATTTTGTGGTACCATGGTGATTTCCGCATTGTCTAAATCGTACTTAGCTTGTAAAGCATCACGCACAGCTTCGAAGTCAGCAACTTCAGTGTAAATTTCAAAGACTTCATCAGAAGTTTGTAAATCTTCCGCACCAGCTTCTAAAACATCATCTAACATTTGGTCTTCATCCACATCTAAGTCTTCACGTGCGATGGCGATGTAACCACGACGATCAAACATAAAGGAAACAGAACCTGATTCTGCCAAGTTACCACCATTACGGCTGAAAGCAGCCTTCACAGAAGAAACCGTCCGGTTACGGTTGTCAGTTAAAGTGTGAACCAAGATGGCTACCCCAGCTGGACCATATCCTTCGTAAGTGATTTCTTCGTAATTAGCACCGCCTGCACCTGTGGCCTTATCTAAGGCACGTTTAATGTTGTCCTTAGGCATGTTAGCTGCACGAGCTTTATCCATCATTAACCGCAATTGTGGATTGGAGTCTGGGTCAGGACCACCACTCTTTGCAGCCATGTAAATGTCTCGTGATAATTTTTGGAAAATTTTTCCGCGTTTTGCATCTTGAGCGTTCTTACGCCCTTGAATGTTATGCCATTTTGAATGTCCTGACATGATAAATACCTCTTTCCAATATTTCAATTCGGCAATATGCCACCTACCATCTTAGCAAACAATTACTACTTTTTCAATACATGCCCGTGAGATTTTTTCCACCAGGCGTAGAGTAAAATGGTAAGGATAATCCCGGTTAAAGCGCCACTGCCGTCTAACATCACATCTTGAAAAAGCGGGGTCCGATCTCCGGTCAGCATTTGGTGAAACTCGTCAAAAGCTGCATACCCCAAAGTCGTCAACTCTGCTACAACCATCACTAACCAAGTATCTTTAATTCGCGGCTTTAAGCCCCAGTACCAGGATAAGCCCAAAATAAAATAAGTTCCAAAATGCGCTCCTTTACGGATAATGAACTCACAAAACTTAAAATAGCCTAGATGAGCAACACTCACTTCGCTACCCGCATAGGTAAAAGAAATCCTACTTAACAGACTTTCGAAAGGCTTATCAACTAGCCAACGTTGCAGAGTTGGAACTGAAGTTTGTTCTTGGTAAGTCTGTGAAGAAGAGTAAAATAGCAACACCATCATTATGAAAGCTAACCAAATAAAGGTGTCTGGACGTTTAAATTTTTGCATCATCATCAATTCCTTCCTAAGAAAAAAGCTGGGATGCCCAGCTTTTAAACTTTATTTAGTTGAAGAACGTTTAATAAAACCATATGGTAATTCAATAGTTCTTTGTTCCACTTCTTCATCGTTCATCATCTTGGTCAAGAAGCGCATCGCTACGGCCCCAATATCGTAAAGTGGTTGCGTAATGGAGGACATTTGTGGTCGCACAATCTCTGTTAACTTGGAGTTATTACTTGTTACTACTTCAAATTCTTCTGGAATTTTAACCCCGGCATCCTTAGCTCCGTTTAAAACCCCTGCAGCTAATTCGTCATCAGATACATAGGCAGCACTTGCTGACATAGCTTGTAAAGCAGGTGCTAACATTTCACCAGCCCGATAATTCGAATCTGTTTCAAAGACTAAGTCTACATCAAAAACTAGGTCATTTTCTTTCAAGGCTTGTTTATATCCTTCTAAACGATATTGGCCATTAATGGCATCACTCAAAGGACCAGAAACAAAGGCTACACGTTCGTTTCCGCGACGAATTAAATCACTAACCGCTTCCTTAACAGCTGCCACATAATCAATGTGGACACTTTCTAATTCATTTTCGGGATCGACTGAACCTGCTAAAACCACTGGCGTACGAGAACGATTGATTTGTTCCCGCAATTCAGGGGTAAGGTTGTTACCCATGAAAATAATCCCGTCAACTTGCTTCGCTAATAAGGTATTTAATACTTGCACTTCTTTTTGAGCATTACCGTCAGAGTTAGCTAAAATAATGTTGTACTTGTACATAGTAGCCACATCATCAATCCCACGAGCCAATGATGAGAAGTAAACGTTGGTAACGTCCGGAATAATCACTCCAACCGTTGTAGTCTTCTTACTTGCTAACCCACGCGCTACGGCATTAGGCCGATAATCAAGCTTATCAATAACTTCCATAACCTTCTTGCGGGTTGCAGGCTTAACATTAGGGTTACCATTAACGACGCGGGAAACCGTTGCCATAGAAACACCCGCTTCACGTGCCACATCATAAATTGTAATTGTTTGTTTTTTCATGATTTTCTCCTTTACTTTTCTTGTTTTTTCATTTCATTTTCACCTTGAACCATATTTAATTTAGCAAAATCCGCGGAAAAATGCAAGCGTTTCAAAAAACTATTTTCATTTTCTTTCACTTTTAATTTTGAAAATCTTTTCTTTAAATTTTTATTTATATTTCTCTTGGTAAATTTTAATTTTCAGCTTAACTACTGCTTTTAAGTGTTATAATAAAGAAGAATTGATTAATTGAAAGGATGATTTTATGTCTCACCTTAAGGCAATCCAAACCTGGCTAAGCCAAAATAATTACGACTTAGCTTACATTAGTAATTTCAAAACTGTCGAATACCTCAGTGGTTTTGGTAGCGATCCGATTGAAAGAACCTTGGCTCTCTTGGTTTTCCCTGACCACGAGCCTTTCTTATTTGCGCCAGCTCTCGAAGTCGAAGCTGCCAAGGCCAGTGGGTGGCCTTTCCCTGTTTACGGCTATCTTGACCACGAAAACCCTTATGCCTTAATTAAGAATCACATCTTAGCCACCGGCATCACCCCTCAAAAATGGGCTTTAGAAAAAGATAACTTAACCCTCGATCGTTTTGAAAACTTGCGTCAACAATTTCCCCAAGCAAGTTTCAATGGCAACTTGACCCCTGTCATCGAACAAGAACGACTTTTCAAAAATGAAGACGAATTAAAACTTTTACGCGAAGCCGGCAAGTGGGCTGATTTCGCCTTCGAAGTTGGTTTCAAGGCTCTCTCAACACAAGCTACGGAACAAGATGTGGTCGCTGAAATCGAATACGCCTTAAAAAAGAAAGGTATCTTACACATGAGTTTTGATACTATTATCCAAAGTGGAGCCAATGCCGCTGATCCTCACGGTGCCCCTAAGGCTGACCTCATCCGACCAAATGAATTAACCTTGTTTGATTTGGGAACAGTTTACCAAGGTTACGTTTCCGATGCTTCACGGACAGTGGCCTTTGGAACAATCGACGATAAACTCAAAGAAATATACCAAGTTTGTCTTGAAGCCCAATTAAAAGCTCAAGATGCTGTTAAACCTGGCATAACCGCTGCCGAATTAGATAAAATTGCACGGGATGTGATTGAAAAAGCGGGTTACGGTCAGTACTTTATTCACCGTTTAGGCCATGGGATGGGGCAAAGTGACCACGAATTTCCTTCAATTATGGAAGGTAATAACATGGAATTGCAACCGGGTATGTGTTTCTCCATTGAACCAGGTATTTACATTCCAGGTTACGCCGGCGTCCGGATTGAAGACTGTGTCTGCGTCACCGCTAATGGTAGTGAAGCTTTCACCCACTCTTCCAAGGAATTATTAACTTTACCTCTCAAATAATTCAGCATTAAAAAGTTATCCATAGCGATATCTACAAAAAAAGACTACGAATCTTGAAATAGTTCGTAGTCTTTTTGATTTATCCACAGTTCAACTGCTTTTATCTACGCTTTACTTAATGTAAGTGTATTTGTAGTTCCATTGAGTACCAGCCGTGTTGTGGATAATTCCCTTAACATGACTCTTTTGCATGTAGGCTGTAGTCTGTTGGTATAATGGTGTTACCCCTTGTTCTTGGTTAATAATTTTGGCCGCTTGCACCAAGTCATTCCAACGCGCTGCCTTATCATTAGCATCTGCATTTGTGGCTTTGGCAATTAAGTCATTATAAGCTTGACTTTCATACTTACCATAGTTATATGACGTACCAGATGTCATAATTTGCAGGAATGTAATTGGGTCATTAAAATCCCCACCCCAACCAGAAACATAGATATCAAAATCACCTTGACGCGCACGGGTAGTCGCACTGTTACCGGGAATATTAGTCACTTCAACCGTCAATCCTGGTAAAACTTTAGTGTATTGGGATTGAAGATATTGAGTCAATGCATCATTGTTGGCATTATCGTTGGAAGCTAAAATATTAAACTTCAACTCTTTTAAACCCGTTTCCTCTAATCCCTTTTGCCAGTATTGCTTAGCTAATTTTGTGTTGTAATCAACAGTATCTTTTACCACCTGTTCTTTGGCAAAATCTTGACCATTATCCTCATTTGTCGCTAGACCAGTTGCCACAAAACCCAATGGTACGGAAGAACCATCCCCAAAGACCTTTTTAGTTAAAGTTTTCCGGTCTAAAGCTAAAGACAATGCCTTGCGAATATTAACGTTATTTAAAGCTTTACGATTAGTTTCATTTTCATCGTTAAAATTGTAAGCTAAGAAAGCCACATAAGAGTACGGATAGGACTTAAATTGGTCACTATTCTTCAAGTTTTTAACTTGTTGACTGGAAAGCGGCGTCAAATCTAATTTATTTTGTTGGTAAAGTTGGTAACCAGTGTTAGTATTTTCAACTACGGTGTAGTTAATCTTGTTTAGCTTAACCTTATTTTTATCCCAATACTGATTATTTTTAACAAAAGACCACTTGTTAGAAGTTCCATTCCACTTAGTAATCTTGAAAGGACCTGAGTAGACCATATATTGAGACTTAGTCGCATACTTTTTACCATACTTTTCCACTACTTTTTGATTTTGTGGTCCAAATAATGGATAAGCCATCAAGACCTTGAAATAGGCAATTGGCTTCTCTAGAGTAACTACCACGGTGCGCTTATCTGGAGCACTTATCCCTAGCTCACTTGACTTTTTCTTACCAGCGACAATATCATCAGCATTTTTTATTCCACTAAACAAATATGAGTATGGTGACTTGGTTTTAGGGTTTATGGTTCTCTGCCAAGAATAAACAAAATCCTGGGCCGTGATTTGATCTCCATTACTCCAGTTAGCCTCCCGCAACTTAAAGGTCCATGTTAAACCATCCTTGGAAACTTGCCCACTCTTAGCCAAACCAGCTGTGGGTTTTCCGTCTTCACCCAAACGATAAAAACTTTCAAAAACATTCCCAGTTTGTCCATACCCGGTCGCCTTAGAGATGTCGATCGTATCTAAAGGTGCAGTTGCGCTTAGTTTGAGGACTTGTTTATCCGCACTACCTGTCTTATTCTGTTTTCCGCAAGCTACTAACGTTACTCCAGCTAATAGGGCCACAGCAAGGGATAAAACTTTACTTTTCTTCATAAAAACCACTCCTTAAAAATCTAAAAAGGCCCTTGTCTTCTTCACGAAAACAAGGGCCTTCTAAACTTCTTTACTGATAATTAGGGTCTGATGTCAGTTCAGGTTAAGCAAGTTTGTTTTCGTTTTTGTACGCAAAGAGAACATGTTGTACACATACAACATGCTTGAACTGCCATCATGTTAACATTTTTCTGCGTCTTCAACATAAAAAACAAACTTCCTTTCTTTCTTGATAGCTTAAATATAAGCCTCTGGTTACTTTTTGTCAATAAGTTTTTTTACTTTTTCTTAGTAAAGAAAAATTCCGCCGATTTCAAGGCGGGATTTCATCGCTTTAAGCATGAGGATAGAAAGTTTCGGTTGGGTGTTCAAACTCAAAATCGGCACTTTCCTTGGCTTCGCTAAAAGCTGAGCGGTTATCAATCACAATATCTGTATCAGCTTCTGCTTCATCTTCAGCTAAAAATTCTTCATTTTCAATTTTTTCCCTGGAGCTAGTTAACCTTTCTTTTAGGTCACTCGTAGCCTGTTTAAGGGAATCTAATGCTTCATTGACGACATCATTATTTTTCAAACTGTCTGCCGTTTGGAAAACACGTTCTTTCATTGGTTGAAAGCCCTCTTGATTTTCTAGCAAAAAATCATGTAAATAACGATCGTATTTCAAGGCCTTTTCCCGCCCATCAAGAATCATTTGATCAACCTTGATCGCGATTTTTTCACGTCTTTCTTCCGTTAAAGTCTTAGAAATCGCAAAGGCTGTCCCGGCAACTAAACCTAAACCTGCTAATAATGTCTTTTTTCCCATACTTATTCTTCCTTTCTATTCAGCCTCTTACTTAGAAACTTCCTTTTGCACCTTTTTAGCTTGGTGTTTTTGATAAATTCGATTAACCACTTGCACAGTTTTAAATGCTTTTTGCGCTGTCCTAAAACGACTGGTCGTGGAACTTACTTTTTCAAAAGTGTTCCGGGTAGCAGTATTTAACTCGGAGAGACTCTCACCCACCTCACCAATAGTTGTAAATAAAGGATCTACCTTAGCTGACTTATCATTAATATCTCCCATCAATTTATTGGTTTGTATCAATAACTGATCCACATCCTCTGTTAACTCTTCTGTTCCCTTTGTCAAAACTTGGACAGTTTTAGTTAGTTCTTCGACCGTTTTCGTAGTCTTCACTAATAACAAACAAGTAAAGAGCACCAAAATTAAGAAAGCTAAAGCAGCTATCAACCCCGCTAATTGACCAAATGTTATCGTCACAAATATCTCCCCTTACTTACTATTTTAACTTAAGGATAGCATAAAAATCCCTTATCTTCCACGAAAAAAACGCTTTCTAAACTTTCTTAAACTTTTCCCAAATAATTTTACAGCAGAATACTAAGGAAAAATGCTATAATGAACAGGAAATAATTTATTATCTAGAAAGGAACGTCATGACTCACTTTTTTATTGCTAAAGAAAATGTCTTAGATCGGCAAGTCTCTAAGCAAACCAACCTATTAACTCGCTATCTCAATAGTATTGACTGGGATAGCCTTTTTAGTAAGGTGGTAACCACCACCATTTTAATCATCTTTATTTCTTTTATCTTCCTAATCGTTAATTCTATCGGGAAGAAAATTATCGACCGTAGTTTTAACCATGCCCACAAAGTTACCATCATGGAACAAAACAAAGCAGAAACTATCCATACACTCTTGCGTAATATCTTCCACTATGCTATGGTTTTTCTCTATATTTACGCTGTTCTTTCAACTTTAGGGGTTCCAGTGGCCACCTTAGTAGCTGGAGCTTCGATTTTCTCAGTAGCCATTGGTTTAGGGGCTCAAGGCTTTATTACTGACATGATTACTGGGGGATTTATCCTTTTAGAACAACAACTTTCTGTTGGTGATGAAGTTAAAATCGGGACCGTTTCGGGGACTGTCTACGCCGTTGGTTTACGGACTACTCAGGTTTTAGACTATGATGGAACCATGCACTATATCCCCAATCGTAATATCACCATTGTTTCCAACCTTTCTCGCAGCGATATGCGAGCTTTGGTAACCATCCCCCTCGATACTACTCAAAGTATTACCGACATGGAAAAGGTTCTGGAAGGTGTCAACACCAAGCTAGCAAAAACTTTTGCTAAGGATATCACCCAAGGTCCCACCTTGCTCGGGGCGGTTGATGCTGGTAATGGGCGCTTAACCTACCAAGTCTTAATTTACACTAAAAACGGGGCTCAATACAATATCCAAAGAACTTATCTGGCTCATTATCTGGAAGCCCTCCAACAAGCCGGCTTTAAGATTCCTGCAGTGGCCGCTCCTAGTGCACCCAAATAAAGCAAAAATCCCAACCATGTGCGAAATCATGGTTGGGATTTTTCCTATTTATGATTAAAATGTCGCCAAGCACTCATAAGGGTCAACGCTGTAAAAAAACAAGCACTAGCTGTAATCAAAACTGCATCCCCTATTTCTAAATCAATTTGTTTGGCATTGCTTTTATGACTTAATTTCATGATAATTTTCTTATTCTTTCCTAGTATGTCGCTGTAAAAACGTCTTTTTGGCGGTGCTCTAAATAACCTACAATTGTAGTTACAGCCTTTTGAATGGCTTCCTCTTTAGGTGATAAAAATTCTGAGTGAAGTGAATAAGGACTTTCGACACCTACCCAAAACATGGTTCCCGGAATTTTAGATAAAAGGTAGCCAAAATCTTCCCCTGTCATAGCGGGTGCTGTTTCTACAAAGTCTACCTGGTCGTTAGCTTGCATATAATCCATGAAAGCCTTGGTCGTATGGTCATTATTTTCAACAGGATAATAACCACCTTGGTTGAGTTCCAATTTTACCTCACAATCAAAGGCTTGGGCAATACCTTCCGCAATTTGTCGCACCCGCTTTTGAATTAAGAGATTATTTTCTTGAGTTAAAGCCCGAATCGTCCCATCAATTTGACATTGTCCAGCAATTACGTTCCCCGTTGTCCCCGCTTCAAAGTGACCTAAAGTCACCACGCCCGATTGAATCGGATCAACATTACGACTGACAATGGTTTGAATTTGGTTGACAAAAGCTGCTCCTGCTACAACCATGTCATTCGCCTGATGCGGAAAGGCTGCGTGACCACTTTTTCCAATAAAAGTTGCATGGATTTCACAAGTTCCTGCAAATAAAGTTCCTTGCCGACAACCAATCGTCCCGGCTGGTAACTGCGGATTATCATGAAAGGCATAAATTTCATCGGGCATCCATTCATCCATAACTCCACTTTGGTAGACCTGCATCCCCCCACTCAAAATTTCTTCTGAAGGCTGGAATAAGAAAAGTAAATTACATGCTGGTTGATTTTCCGCAAAGTAGGATAAAACCCCTAAGGCAACCGTCATATGAATATCATGCCCACAAGCATGCATTCGCCCCACATGTTTGGAAGCAAAAGGTAAGCCCGTTTGTTCAGTAACCGGTAATCCATCAATATCTGTACGGTAACCGATAGTTTTGCTTTGATTTTTTCCTTGCACACGAACAAGCGTAGCTGTTTTCCAAGTCTTTACTTGTAAGAAATCTTGCGGCATCCGACTAATGTATTCACGTAATTGCGTACTAGTTTCAAACTCTTCCATTCCAATTTCAGGAATTTGGTGTAAGTTCCGCCTAATTTCAATTAATTGTTTTTCTGATAATGGCATCTAGTTCCCCTCTTTCAAAAAAAGCGAGAACAAGTCTCGCTTTCACCCTAATTAAAGTTGGCGTAAATCATCAACGATTTCTTTTTTACCGTCTTCAACATCCTTGGCTTCTTTAATTACCTTGGCTGGTGAACCAGCAACCACAGTCCCAGGAGCAACGTCTTTGGTAACCACTGAACCGGCCCCTACAATCGCCCCTTTACCAATACGGACACCTTCTAAGACCACGGCATTGGCCCCGATTAAAACATCATCTTCAATCGTTACCGGTTGTGCAGAAGGGGGTTCAACCACCCCAGCTAAGACTGTTCCAGCTCCGATATGGCAATGCTTGCCCACTAAGGCACGACCACCTAAAATTGCACCCATATCAATCATGGTACCCTCACCAATTTCGGCCCCAATGTTAATTACGGCTCCCATCATGATAACAGCATTATCGCCAATTTCAACTTGATCACGAATAATTGCACCGGGTTCAATCCGAGCGTTGAATTTCTTTTTATCAATCATTGGCACCCCAGTATTGCGCCCATCATTTTCCACCCGGTATTCCGTAATCCCGGCTTCTTTTAGGAAAGCTTCTACCTCTTTCCAATCACCAAAAATCACACCCGTCTTGTCATTCAAGTACGCATCGATTTGAGCTGGAACTTCGAGTCCTGCCAAATCCCCCTTCAAAAATACTTTAACTGGTGTTGTTTTTTCTGCTTGTGCAATGGTTTGAATAATTTCATGTGCATCTAATTTAGCCACATTTTTTCCTCCTTTGGTTCCTAATCGTTCTCTGCTTTCCCATAATTTTTAGGGAAAAGTTCATATTCCTGTTCTAATTTATGCGCTACATAGTTTACCCCTTTCATGATTTCACGTCGGGTGATAATCCCTTTAAAGATCTCATTTTGATCCACCACCACTAAGAAAGCTTGATCCACCAAAAGATGGAGCACATTTTCCAAATCAAACGGAACTGTAACTATTGGTACCTCTGTTTGCATAACTTCTTTTACTTGATGTTGATTTAAAACGCTAGGATCAATACCCTCTAAACCTAGCATTTTCTCGGTAATCATGGCTAGAGAAAGTAAACCTTTAAAGTGTTGGTCCTTATCTAAAACAGGAATTTTGGCATAACGAACCTTTGTTAATACAAGTAAAGCATGGTCTAAATAATTTTCATCTAGAACATTGGCTACTTTGTCTGCGGAAATGATGAAATCTGTTTGCTTAGAAGCTAACAAATCCTCAATCGCCTGTGCAATCATGTCTTTTCCTCCTTGGTTCTATTCTTATTGTAAGCCATCTGCCTTTAAAAACCAACATGAAAATATAATCTGTCTTTCATTATTTTTTGTGAAAATTCTTACATTAATAGTTGACATTAACCCTTTTCAAAATTATAGTAATATAGGTAATTATTATTCTTTATTTTATAAATTGTCCAGGAGGATATTATGGATATCTCGTTTACTACTAAGCTAGCAGCGGAATTTTTTGGAACAGCTATCATGTTAATCTTAGGTAACGGTTCCGTCGCTAACGTAGAACTTAAGGGAACAAAAGGTGAACATAGTGGTTGGATGACAATTGCTGTCGGATATGGTTTCGCCGTGTTAGTTCCAGGGATGATGTTTGGTGCCATTTCAAGTCAAACTAACCCAGCCATGACTTTAGGTTTAGCTTTTGCTGGTGACTTCCCATGGAGCCAAGTACTCCCTTACATTTGTGCCCAATTCTTAGGGGCCATTGTTGGTCAATTAGTCGTAGTGGCCTGTTTCAAACCCCACTACGATTTAACAGAGAACCCCGAAGCTGTTTTAGGGACTTTCTCAACTATCAGCGCCACAAGTAGCCGATTCAATGGTTTTGTTAACGAATTCTTCGGAACTTTCGTTTTAATCTTCGGTGCTTTAGCTATTACCCACTCTGATTTCTTTGTTCATGGAAATCAAGGTGCAGGTCACATCTCAGTCGGTTTGTTGGTTATGGTTTTAGTTACTTCCTTCGGGGGCCCTACTGGTCCAGCCTTGAACCCTGCTCGTGACTTAGGGCCACGTTTATTGCACGCCCTCTTACCATTGAAGACTAAAGGTTCTTCCCAATGGGATTACGCTTGGGTGCCTGTTTTAGCCCCAATCTGTGCCGGAATAACTGCGTGTTTATTATACCGAGCAGTCTTCGGTTTATAAAATGACTAAGAGTTGAGCACATCGACTCTTTTTTTGTAATCAAAAAGCCTCGGGAGCAAAACTTCCAGGGCTTTTTGGCTTTAATTCAAAGGATCACCATACCAAGCTTGGTAAGTACTTTCAATAAGTTTAAGGGCGCTTTGTGTCATTTGACCGGTTAGAATTTCACTTTCCGTTTGTCCCGCCAAAATAGCAGCATTTATAGCCTTGAACATGGCTTGCGCCGCATTTTCTTGACCTTTAGCTAACAAGCGCTTCTTAGTGTTTGTTTTTTGAATAATCGCATTATCGCCAAAGACTGTATCTTTGACAATAATTTGACCTTCATTTCCATAAATTTTCATTTCATTAGCCACTGCAAAATCGATACTCAATGTTACGTTAGCCAAAACCGCACCCGCCTTTAGGTTCAAGACGCTGTAATCATCGGCCGCTCCGACTTGATTGTAGTCTAAACCATTGTAGGCAGTGACCTCTTGGCCTAACAAATAAGTCAAAAGATTAATTTGGCTACTACCTAAAATATTGAGGGCCCCGCCCCCAGCCGCTAAATCTTTTTGCCACTGTTCATCCTTTGGTAAACTAGCAGACGCTTTAAGTTCCACTAATTTAACTTGCCCAATTTCTCCAGCTTCTAGGACTGCTTTTAATTTAGCAAACAGTGGGTTAAACAAACCAACTTGAGCTTCCATTAAGAAAAGTCCCTTATTTTGTGCAAGCATAAATAACTCACTGGCCCCTACTTGATGCCGGGTAAAGGGAGCTTCCATCACGACATGTTTACCATTTTCTAACGCTAGTTTCGCACAAGCATAGTGACCGCGATTTTCTTGTGGGATAAAGACTACATCAACATCAGGGCTTTGACAAACTTCTTCATAACTTTCAAAAGCACGGGGAATTTGCCATTTTTGAGCTAAATATTTGGCATCTAAAGCTTCACGTCCCGCAATCGCACTGACTTCGCTTCCGGCAATAGTTGTCAAAACCGCAATGGCCTTTTTAGCATTTAACCCGGTCCCCAAAATTCCATACCGTATACTCTTCATTCTTTCCACCTCTAATTTTTCATTTATTCCATTATACCAGAGTTTTCTTACTAGTTTAGTATCATTTCTGACTTAACTAAAAAACCGAATAGCATAAAGCTACTCGGCTCATAGTAATCATTTTAGTTCAAACGATCAGTTAATTCTTTTGTTAATTCTTCATAACCTGGACGGCCTAATAAAGCAAACATATTGTTCTTGTAGGCTTCAACTCCTGGTTGGTTGAATGGGTTAATCCCGTTCAAGTAACCTGATATAGCCACAGCGATTTCGAAGAAGTAAATTGTGTAACCTAAAGTATATTCTGATTGATCAGGAATGTTAACGATCATGTTAGGTACACCACCGTCAGTGTGAGCTAGGACAACCCCTTGGAAAGCCTTAGTATTCACGTAATCCATGGTCTTGTCTTCTAAATAACCTAAACCATCAAGATTTGCTTCATCCTTAGGAATCGCAACATCGTGATTAGGAGTCCCCACCTTGATAACTGTTTCCATCAAGTTCCGGCGTCCTTCTTGAATGTATTGGCCCAAGGAGTGTAAATCAGTTGAGAAGTTAGCCGATGATGGGTAGATACCCTTTTGGTCTTTTCCTTCTGATTCACCCATTAATTGTTTCCACCATTCGGAGAAGTATTGTAAGGATGGTTCGTAGTTTTCTAAGATTTCCGTAGTGTAACCCTTACGGTATAAGATGTTACGTAAAGCAGCATATTGGTATGCTTCGTTCTTAGTTAGGTCAGCATCTGTGTATTCGTGAGAAGCATCACGAGCACCTTCCATTAACTTATCAATATCTGCCCCAGAAACAGCGATTGGTAACAAACCAACTGGTGTTAAGACCGTGAAACGACCACCAGTTGAGTCAGGAATAATGAACGTTTCGTAACCTTCAGCATCGGCTTCTGTCCGTAAAGCACCCTTTTGACGATCAGTTGTCGCGTAAATCCGTGCCTTAGCGCCTTCTTTACCATACTTTTCAACTAATTTTTCTTTGAAAATTCGGAAAGCAATTGAAGGTTCTGTCGTCGTACCAGACTTGGAAATTACGTTCACAGAAAAATCACGATCACCAATTAAGTCTAACAAATCATAGACATATGATGATGAAATTGAGTTCCCAGCGTAGAAGATTTGTGGGGCTTTACGCTTGTCAGCTGACAAGTAGTTAAAGAAACCGTGGTGAATGAATTCGATGGCGGCACGAGCACCTAAGTATGAGCCACCAATTCCAATTACAACTAAGACTTCAGAATCGTCTTGAATTTTCTTAGCTGCGGCTTTGATACGTGCAAATTCTTCCTTATCATAATCAGTTGGTAAGTTCAACCAACCTCGCATCTCATTACCTGCACCCGTACCCTTACGTAATTGTTCATCAGCAGCGTTCACCATTGCTTGAATTTCTGCTAATTCGTTGTCTTGGACAAACTTAGTCAAGTTTGAGCTATCAAATGAAATATGTGCCATTAATTATCGCTCCTTAAAATTTATTTTACATCTTTAATTATACAAAGATTTTCTTTAAAATAAAAGCCCTTAAATCACTATAAATTATTAAAATTACTTATAAGTACTTATAACTTTGCGGACATCTATAGATGGATTCTTGGTTTTATCTTTAATTTCACCTTAACTACTTGTTTTTAATGGTTGCTTTATTTTAAAATATGGGTTAGACAATGCAGAAAGGACGGTTTTTCCGTGTACTGGCAGAAAATTAAAAAATTCTTAGCCACTCGGTGGGGCTTTTTTACTTTACTTACCTTACTTTTTTGGGCTAAGACACTGGCCGTTTACTACCTTGACTTTAACCTCGGAGTCTCCGGCATTTACCAACATTTAGTTTTATGGGTTAATCCCCTCGGTACCACCTTACTACTTTTAAGTATCGGTTTGTATATTCGCCGCACTTTTCCAGCTTACTTAGCAATGATTTTGATTTATCTTGCTAACTCGGCCCTTTTACTTTTTAACGTCATCTATTATCGTGAATTTACTGATTTCATGACAATTAATGTAATCTTTGGTTATTCCTCCGTTTCCAATGGACTTTCGACTAGTTCGTCCGCCTTACTAACTCCCAAAGATATCATTTTTGCGGTTGATTTACTGCTTATCCTGGGCCTTATTTTAACTAAGACCATCAAATTTGACAAGCGCCCCATCCCTAAGCTTTCTGCCTTAGCGATGACCTCTTTTGCTTTATTTTTCATGACCTTTAACTTGACCTTAGGGGAAATAAGCCGGCCACAACTACTAGGCCGGACTTTTGACCGAGCCTACTTAGTTAAATATCTCGGTCTCGACTTTTTTACCGTTTATGACGGACTTAAAACTGCTAAAACCAACCAAGCCCGCAATGAAGCTAATAGCGCCGATTTAAATAAGGTGATTAATTTCGCCCAAGAGCATTACGCCAAGCCTAATGAACAAATGTTTGGTGTCGCTAAAGGTAAAAATGTGATTGTAATTCATTTGGAAAGTTTCCAACAATTCTTAATTAATTATAAGTTAAACGATCAGGAAGTAACTCCCTTCTTAAATAGTCTTTACAATAGTAAACAAACTTATAGTTTTGCCAACTTTTTTAATCAGGTTGGCCAAGGGAAAACTTCTGATGCCGAAAACATGTTGGAAACTAGCACTTACGGGTTACCTCAAGGTTCACTCTTTTCCACTTTGGGTAGCGAAAACACCTTCCAAGCAGCCCCGGCTATATTAAATCAAGAAGCCGGTTATACTTCTGCGGTCTTCCATGGTAACGTTGGTTCTTTCTGGAACCGTAATGACGTATACAAAAATATGGGATACCAATATTTCTTTGATGCTAGCTACTACGATACAAGTGCCGAGCGCTTGAGTGAATATGGTTTAAAGGATAAATATCTTTTCCATGACTCCGTTAAATATCTTGAACAGTTACAACAGCCGTTCTATACCAAATTTATTACGGTCACCAACCACTTCCCTTATACCTTGGATAGTGCTGACGCTGATTTTCCAGCTGCTAATACCGGAGAAGCTTCGGTTGATAACTACTTTGTTACGGCCCATTACCTAGATCAAGCGATTGAAACTTTCTTCAATTACCTTAAGAAATCCGGCCTTTACGATAATTCCGTGATTATCCTTTATGGTGATCACTACGGAATTTCTGATTCGCGAAACTTAAAATTAGCCTCTCTGTTAGGAAAATCAGCCTCAACTTGGAGTGACTTTGACAATACCCAGATGCAAAGAGTTCCGTTTATGATTCATATTCCGGGGCAAGAAAATGGTGGCGTACAAACCCAATATGGGGGGGAAATTGATGTTCTACCAACCTTACTTCACCTTTTAGGGATTAATTCCTCAGCATATTTACAATTTGGAACTGACCTATTTTCCAAAGAACATGATCAAACCGTGGCCTTTAGAAATGGTTCCTTCATTACTCCTAAATATACTGTTGTTTCAGGGACTATCTACGATAATCAAACTGGAGCCGTTGTCACCCATCCGTCTAAAGCGGTTAGTGACTACCTTGCGGAACAAAAGCAAAAAGTTCGGACCGAGTTATCCTTATCGGATACACTTAATACTAAGAATCTCTTGCGTTTCTATGTTCCCGCTCACTTTACGCCGGTTGACCCTAGTTTGTATGATTATAAGAAACAATTTGAACGCTTGAAAGCCTTAAATTCTAAATTAGGTGCTAAGTCTAAGAGTCTTTACAGCAAAAACAAGCATAAATCTACAGTTGACGATTATCCTAACGAAGAAGATAGTCTGAACCAAGATAACACCAATAATCAAGCAAATAGCACTGATAATAGCCAAACAGAAACTAGTCAAGAAGAAAGTACGGCTAGTGATAGCAGTGCTAGCACTAGTTCCACTGCTGCGCCAGCACTTTACGCAACCAGCGGTAACACCTCAACTCCGCCAACTGAATAGAACAAAGAAAAGATTGGAAAAATAAACTTTCCGATAACTTTTTATCGCAAAAAGAACCGCTAGAAACATTGCTTTAGTAGCATACTTTCTAGCGGTCTTTATTTTTTGGCCCTCTTCTCGGTCATCTTTTATGCTTGTTTATCAGGGAAAGTCATAGTAAAAGTCGTCCCTTTACCTACTTGACTTTGGACTTCAATCTGGGCTTGGTGTAAATCGACTAACTGTTTTACAATCGATAAGCCTAAACCAGATTCACCATACTTCTTATTTGTCCGAGAAGGATCCGCTTTATAATAACGTTCCCAAATATTTTGAACTTGTTCGGACGTCATCCCCATTCCAGTATCATAGATACGAATCACGGTTTCTCGGTATCCTCGTTCACCCGAAAATCCAATCGTACCATTTTGAGTAAATTGAATGGCATTTTGGGTAATATTAAAAACAATTTGTACTAGGCGATCATAATCCGCGTAAATTGGTAATTCATCCGGTAACGCCAATTCAAAGCAATCATTATTTTCCTGGGCCTTAGCCTCCAATTGCTTGGCAATATTCTTAATAATTTCACTGGCATTCAATTCAGTTTGATTAAGAACAATCACACCACTGCGAATCTTTTCATAATCGAGATTTTCATTGACTAAACGAATCAAACGTTTGGTTTCATTTTGCATTAAGGTAATACTTTTTTCCTTACTTTCTTCAGGGATCACATCATAGGCTAATCCTTCTAAAATACCATTAATAGTTGTTAGTGGCGTCCGCATTTCATGAGCCGCATCAGCCATAAAACGAAGTCTAAGCTCTTCTTGACGCTCGATTTCCTTATTAGAAGCAGCCAAGGAGGACGCCATCCGGTTGAAATCATGCGCTAATTCATCCAACTCATCTTTTCCGCGATTTTTAATCGCAACATCAAAGTTGCCATCCGCAATTTGCTTCGTCGCACTTTGCAAACGCCGAATTTTTTTAGTCATGTAATGAGCTAAAATGAAGCTTACAATTAGACCTAAAGCTGCTGAAATCAATAGCGCATAAAGTAAGTTGACCTCTACAGCTGTTACGGCTTCTTTAATATTTGAAGCAATCGAGCCTAAAGAAATGACCGCTACTAATTCCTTTCGAGCATTAAAACACGGTACGAAAATATCTGTTAATTGTTGACGTTCCGTACTATAAGCACTGTCTAACTTTTCAGGAGGTTCTGGCAAGCTAACATCTAGATTGGTGGTCGGCTTAACCATTTTTTTCTTAACCCTCCGACCTGCAATGTCAAATTTACGATAAATTATCTTGCCTTGTTTAAGTTTTTTCCATTCTTTTTTAGAAATACTAGCTTTAAACGCATTATTTGGATAAATAATCTCATCACGCTTGGTATAGATTGTCATATGCACTCCTTGTCCTTGCAAGAGCTCATCAAATGACTCCAACTTAGTCTGATTAACAATCAGACTTTCTCGACTATCATCCACTTCCAACAGACGTAAGGTTCCAGAAGACTTCAAGCTATGCGCATAATTTTCCAACTGAAACCAGGTATTACGGTAAACATTTTCCTTCATTAAATGAAAAAAAGAAAAACCCAAAATTACCAGTAAAGTCAAAATTACCGTAAAAAATGCGATTACCTGTTGGTAAAAAATTTTCATCTATTTTACCTCTGAATCATCAAATTTATAACCTACACCCCAAACAGTTTGAATAACTTTTGGTCCAACCTTTTCAATTTTTTGCCGTAATTTCTTAATATGCGCATCTACTGTGCGTTCGTCACCATAATATTCATAATCCCAAACTAACTGTAATAATTGTTCACGAGAGAAAACTTGGCGAGGCTTTTGTGCTAGAGTCTTTAATAAATCAAATTCCTTTGGTGTTAAGTCCATAATTTCCTTATCAAATAAGAAAGCTTCCCGCGTCTTAGAATTCAATTTAAAGTGTTCAGTTTGTACATCAAAATTATCTACATCTTCGTTTTGAGTTACCTGAGTTTTGAGTGCTGGAGTTTCTGCTCGCCGATGCAAGGCTTTAATTTTTGCCATTAAGGTCAGCGGTGAGAATGGTTTAACGATATAATCATCGGCACCCATTTCTAACCCTAAAACTTGATCACTTTCTGAATCACGGGCGGTCAAAATAATAATCGGCACGGTTTTAGAAATTTGACGAATTTCAGTATTCACCTGCAGACCATCTTTTTTAGGTAAATTTAAGTCTAAAGTAATCATATCCCAACTATCAGGATCGTCTTTAAACATTGCTACTGCTTCTTCGCCATCATAAGCATAGTGCGCGTCCCAACCATCTTTTTGGAAGAACATACTCATCATTTCAGAAACGGATTTATTATCTTCAACCATTAAAATTTTCATTTACTTCCTCCTCAAAATTAACTCTTACTAAAAAACTAACAAATTTCTATGTCTACATTATTATCTAAATTTGAATTTTTTTAAAAGAAAAAAGCGCAGAACCTTACAGTCTTGCGCCCTACAATATGGAAGCGGCGGGAATCGAACCCGCGTCCAAGCATATCGCCACTTAAACGTCTACGTTCATAGTCAGACTATTTAACTTTCATCCAAGACCGCGCCGCCCGACCCGGCTAACATCTTGAACTAACCTAATTAATCTCTTCTTTTTCCTCTAGGTGAAAGGTCCAAGCGTAAGTCCACTTCATATAAAACCCGGATCTAACACATGGACGATGCTAGGCGGATTTACGCCACTGCGATTAGGCAGCTAATGCGTAAGATTGTGTGTTATTTTTTGCAGTTATATTTTAACTGAGCGTTTTATGGTAGTCGCAACCTACCAAACGCAGTCTAAGCTCGACCTATACCTGTCGAATCCTAAACGCCCCCATAAATGACTGTAATTAATTATACTACAATCATCTCAAAAGATAAAGCCATTTGTTCACTACATCTGATCCATAGTACGGTTTAATAATTGATCAACATAAAGATTTCCTTGGTTATTCGCGTGTCCCTTAGTCCAGCTATAATCTAAATTCGTAAACTTCGGTAATAATTGCGCCACAGCTTGCCATAACTCCTGATTTAAAACTACCTGACCATCAGCCTTACGCCAATTACGTCTTTGCCAAGAATTCAGCCACCCTTTAGTGACGGCGTCGAGGACATAACGAGAATCCAAGACAAACAAGACTTTCAAATTAAAGCGACCCAATTGCTCTAAGTAACGTAACGCCTGTAAGAAAGCTGTAACTTCCATCTTATTATTGGTTGCACCATACCCACCATTCGTGGCTTCGACTAAGATTTGTTTTTGCTTCGTAAAGGCGACAAAAGCCCAAGCGGCCTTATCATCATTTAAAACGTGTCCGCCCCGATAATTGCCATGATTCCGCGAACCACCATCGGTGTAAATCACCAAATCGTACTCTTCTGGCTGGCGACTTACGAGCTGAGGCTTAGCATTTAAACTACCATCTAAGTTTCCACCTTGATCAAGCCAAGCTTGAGCTTGCGCTTGACTAGGGAAAGACTTAAAGCGCGCCCCTAAAAAACCTTGAACCTGACGTTGACATTCCGGCCAGGAGGTGTAAATTCCGGGCTGGCGTCCCCGATAAACTGCATAGTATTTTTGCACCATAGCGCCCCCCTCTGACTTAACTTCAATTAATTTTAGCACAAAAAGACACATCATGGATGCATCTTTTGATTAGTTAATCCATACACTCATAGCATGAATGTTTTTTTCTAAACGTTCAAACGGCTCCCTAAGGGTTAAACGGTAAATTGATTCAAGCCCTCGTTTATCGTAGGTAACTAGACCCGCTTTGCGTAAAATCTTTAAGTGGTGCGAGACAGCTGGCTGGGTGATGGGCATCATCCGCGTTATTTCACTAACAGTTAGCCCTTCGCGGGAATGTTCACACAGTAACGTTATTAAATGTTGACGCTTATCGTCCGCCAATGCTGTCAAGACGTCTAATTCATTTTCAAAATCATTCAAAATCTTACTTTGCCTGCTTGAGAGGCCACTTCCAACTGTCATCATACCCACTCCTTCAATATTTTTTCACCTTTACTATAGCATAAAGCTCACTTTTCAGCAAACGTTTTCATTAAAAATATTGAATATCAGAGTAGAAAATACACCACTTACATTATAGATAAAAATAAATCGAAAAGAACATAGAGGCCGAGGCAAAAACCACCAATAGATGCCAGTAGACATGAGCATACTTAACTCCATGAATACTGTAAACCCCTGCCCCTAAAGTAAATAAGATACCTCCTAAAACGAGTAAGGTTATCCCTGTACCACCTAGGGCCAAAATTAGAGACTTAGCACCCAGCAAACATAACCACCCCATACCGATATAAATAATTGTTTCGATATACTGCTTGCGATTTTTGGCCAAAATGTGGTAACAAATTCCTAGAACTGCCAGCACCCATACCACCACTAAAAGCGCTAGGCCTGCCTTACCCTGAATGCCTAAGAGGCAATATGGGGTGTAGGTTCCAGCAATTAATAGATAGATTCCACAGTGATCAAAAATTTGAAAAAGCCGGCGCGCTTTCGTAAAGTAAAAAGTATGAAAAAACGTCGAAAAGAGATACAAACCTAATAAACTAAGCCCATAAACCAAGTAGGCTGCAAAATATAAAGGGCCTTGATTGAGACCTTTCATAATTAATAAAACTAAGGCTACAATACTAAGTGCCACCCCAATTCCATGTGTAATAGCACTAAATACTTCGTTAATTATTTGTGATTTATAATCAAGTTTCATACTCATCGCCCTCTTTTTCTTTTTTCTAAATTATACAGCTATATAAATTATAAGTCAATAACATCTAGATTTAAAATCTAGATGACAACAAAGTAAAACTACGTGTTATAATTAAAGATAGATAAAACTTAGATAGAGGACAAATAATATATGGCTGAAAAAATATCAATCAAAGACTGGTTAAATTTCTTTCATCCCCAGCCCTTACCCGCTTGGGAAGAGTTTCCTGATTTTGAACTTTATATGGATCAACTCGTAAGCTTAGGCAACCGTTACTTAGCGGACTTAACCGATGCCCCCATCACCTCTTCGATGGTCAATAGCTATGTCAAAAAAGGGCTCCTACCGCGTCCTATTAAGAAAAAATACCAATCGACCCACTTAGCTCATCTTTTGGTAGTATCGCTTTTAAAATATGTTTACTCCCTCGAAACAGTAAAAAAATCGATTGACTTCGTGTTAGAAAATCAAAGTGTGGAGGAAGCCTACCATACTTTCCAAAAACTCTTCAACCAAACCTTAGTTGGTATCAAAGATGATCAACTCCCTGAAGTACAAGATGATGCGGAACATCCCCGTTTAGAAACCGCGGAAACCTTCGCTATTCGGGCGGTAATCTATAAAACTATGAGTAACCAACTCTTAAAAAAGGTTGAACAACAAGAAAATTAACATTACATGCCAAAAACTCGTAACCAAATTAGTTACGAGTTTTTTATTTTAGTAAAATAAAAAGCCCAAGAAATTTTCCTTGGACTTCTGAGACATCAATTTTAGATTAACCTAAAGCTGGAGTACCAAACCATTCGATACGTTCCTTAACGATGTCAGTAATAGCTTGTGTACCAGGTGCAAGCAACTTACGTGGGTCGTAACCCTTGCCTTCTTGGTCCTTACCTGCTTCAATGTACTTACGAGTAGCTTCTTGGAATGCTAATTGGCATTCAGTGTTAACGTTAACCTTTGAAACACCCATTGAGATAGCTTTTTGGATTTGTTCCTTAGGAATACCAGAACCACCGTGTAATACTAATGGTGTGTCAATAGCATCTGCAATTTCCTTCAAACGGTCAAAGTTTAAACCAGTCCAGTTTGCAGGGTACTTACCGTGGATGTTACCGATACCACATGCCAAGTAGTCAACACCTAAAGCAGCGATTTGCTTAGCTTCTTCAACATCAGCTAATTCACCAGCACCAACGATACCATCTTCTTCACCACCAATTGAACCAACTTCGGCTTCAACAGAGATGTTAGCAGCGTGTGCTAAGTCAACGATTTCCTTAGTCTTTTCTAAGTTTTCTTCGAATGGTAAGTCGTGACCATCAAACATAACTGAAGTGTAACCTGCACGAATTGCTTCCAAGGCAGCTTCGTAGTTACCGTGGTCTAAGTGCATTACGACAGGAACAGTAATGTCCATTGACTTTACAGTTTCGCGAACTAACATGTTGCATAATTCGTAACCACCCATGTACTTAGCAGCACCCATTGAAGTTTGGATTAAAACAGGTGTGTTTGTTTCTTGTGCAGCTGCTAAAATGGCACGAGTCCATTCCAAGTTGTTTGTGTTGAAGGCACCAACAGCGTAGTGACCTTTACGAGCAGCAGCAAAAATTTCGTTACCGTTTACGATTGACATAAAACAGCCTCCTAAAAAATTTACAATGTAAAAACTTACTCATCTGAGTACATTCTTATTCTAACACATTTTTGTAACAAAACGCACTATAATTTACCTGCTTTTTTCGCTTTTCTTCCAAAATCTTGCAAAAGCACACAGTTTCTTTCATAAATTTAGTTAAAATCTCTAAATCTAAGCAATATGATTTTCGCGTAATATTTTATTCACCAAAGCTTGTGCTTCCGGTGTTTTTTCCCATTCTTGGAAATATGTCATCCCTTCGTCTTGCATTGTAAAAGTGTTATTAATATACTCTTCATACTTAATGACGTTGGTTGAACGCGGGATATTAAGTTGTAAAATACGAACCTCTTTGATAAATCCCCGGACCGCAGCTAACTCAGCACGCCCGTTTTGAACCATATTCGCTACTTCATAATAGTGGCTACCATCATTACGAGTAATTTCTTCGATTAAAGTTAAAACTTCGTGACTTTTCATGACATTTTTCCTTCTTTACTTTTTTCATTTATTATAACAAAAAACAACCACCATAACATTACGGTGGTCGGCATAAGAGAGAAAGAGAATTGATTAGAAGGTAATATTCAAATACCTTACAAGAAAATGATAACCCCCAGTGAAAGCGTTGTCAACATTTTTATCTAAATACCTCACAAATTCACAAACTTTTTGAGCTACCCATACTTATTCTAATTCTCGCGAACTCTGGCTCGTCACTTCCTCGGCTTCTTCACTACTTTCCGAACTTACTTGTTTGCTCGTATTACTACTTTGTGTCACCGCGGAACTTGTCTCGGTGTTACTACTACTTGCTGTCTCACTACTGTTAGTCACATAAATTTCCACTTCAATTGAAGCTGGACTAACTGCTGTAATACCACTTTGACTAGGATTAATCCGCACACTTTGACTCGTTGAACTTGTAATTCCTGCTACCGAAATTGGAACCCGTAAAGAGTTTATTTTATCAAGTGCAGCCTTCGTCCCTGTTACCATCACACTAGTGGTTTCACTACTAAAGGAATAGTTTTTACCACTTACGCCATCATCACTAGCAACAAGTTTTAACGGTAATTTCTTGGTAATAGTAGCAGCCTCAATAGGCACGGTAACAGTAGTTTGACTCGGACTAATTTCTACTGGTAAAACCTGTCCTCTTTTATCTAAGGCCACAATATCCACCGTACGTGTAACCGTCGTCCGTGTATTGTCAGGCAAGTTAACATCAGCTACCACATTAGCGATGTTTTTTACGTCACTTTTAGCCCCCGTCACTGTGACTGATTTACGAGATAATGTCGCAATACCAGCCGCATAACCATCAGCTACTTGATTACTATCAAAACGAGCTTGAACTTGCATTTTCTTAATCGCCTTACGACTAATCTTGACCGTTATTTTATCTGGATTTAAGTCCACTGATAATTCTCGGCTAATACCACTTGTCTTTAGTTTGACTGTATGTTTTCCAACCGACAGGTTATTTAAGTCAGCATAAACCGTAAAGTTTTGAGTATTATGCATCGCAGTCACCAGCGCCGAAGAACCCGTCACTTTTAATTTGACCGTTTCAGGTGCATCTTGCACGACATAGCGCTCATCATCATAATTTAATTTCAAGTTAGTGGTAACTTCAAAGGTCTTGTTGGTTTTTAAAACACTACGGAAGGCTGATTTATTGACCTCCATTCCCCTTTGACTTGCAGTTTGCGAGTTAACATAAAGAAATAAGAACAAAGCCATCGCCAGGGAAACGAAGCGGTAGAAAATTTTACTAGTCCAAAAATTTTTTTTCAATGTTTCCGCCCCCTTTTTTTGAAGTTCGACTTTCTGGCAAAAATGGCCTCCATCAAACGCACCAACGGAATCGGACCTTGGTCATCATCTTTGGTTTTCGGAACTAACTCACTACGTAATAACTTAAGGTAATCGTCTCGCCGTAAATCGCGAATTAATTCGCTATTCTTGGTAATCGTAACGCCACCAGTTTCTTCAGAAACAATCACCGTCAGTGCGTCAGTCACCTCGCTAATCCCAACTGCAGCCCGGTGACGAGTTCCTAATTCTTTAGGAATGGCATTACTTTCTGACAAAGGCAAATAAGCTGCCGCTACCGCTACTTTATTATTTTTAATGATTACCGCTCCATCATGCAAAGGCGTGTTGGGGATAAAAATATTTATTAAGAGCGCCCCGGTAATATGAGCATCTAGTTTAATCCCCGTTTCGATATATTCATCTAACCCCGTATTTTGTTGGATTGTAATCAGCGCCCCAATCCGCCGCTTGGACATATATTGGATAGCTTGATCTAAGGCTTCAACCATCTCTTCTTCTTCACGTTGCGCCTTATTACGTGTAAAAACCGAACCACGTCCGAGATGCTCTAATCCTCGTCTAATTTCTGGTTGGAAAATTACAATACATGCAATAATCCCCCAGTTAATAACCTGATCCATAATCCAAGAGACGGTTTCTAAGCCGCCATACAAACTTATCACCTTAATGGCAATAATAATTAAGACCCCTTTGAAAAGTTGGACGGCTTTGGTCCCCCGTAATAATAGAATCAGCTCATAAATAACAAACCAAACCACGAGAATATCTACAATATTGGCCACGTTACGCCAAGTGAAGATACTTCCCCAGTCAAAAAACATACTTTCTCCTCCCTTCAAAACTTTACTTTTACTAATAATTATAGCACGGCTAGCCCGTCAACTACCCCTCTCTAAAGAGAGGGGCTTATAAGGTTGAACCTTACAGTTCTCTGTCACAAGTTGCATAGATACAGACTGCATACCAGCATAGCCAGTACGTC
>NZ_AZFH01000185.1:3030-8260 GCF_001435735.1 Ligilactobacillus equi DSM 15833 = JCM 10991 | reverse complement strand
ACAACAACTCCAGGTGTCAAGGATGGTACAGTAGAAGTAACGTACCCAGATGGTACTAAGGAAGAAGTACCTATGAAGGTTCACGTTATTGAACAATTGGTACCAGGAGACGCCCCAAGTTACGACTTACCAAGTTTATCAATAGCGGATGTAGTTACACCAAACGTCCCAGAAAAGACACCAGTGCATGACACAACGTCCTTGACCGATGGTGAAAAAGAAGAAGTAACTGGTAAGGTAACCGAAGTTAATAACTTCCCAGATGGAACAAAGGTAGAAGTAGATAATGATGGTACAGCAACAATTACCTACCCAGATGGTTCTCAAGACACTATTCCGGGTACTGATTTGGTAACTGAAACAGTTACTGGAGGTGTAACTCCATCAGAAACGGATCAACCTGAACCAAATGCGCCAGCTAAGACACCAGTGAAGGATACAACTGGTTCAACTGACGGTGAAAAACAAACAGGAACTGATGAAGTTACAGAATCTGGTCAAGATGGTTCTCAAAACATTATCCCAGGGACAGACTCAGAAGTTGAAACGCCAACAAGTTCTACTGATACTACGGCTGTAGTTCATGAAAATGAACCAACCACTAAGAAGGCTGGCACTTCAGACAAGGTAGTCATTAACGTAGCTAACAAGCCAGTAGTTCAACCTGAAGAAAAGGTCAAAGTAGCAGTAAATGCAAGCAAAGAATTGCCACAAACAGGTGAAACCCACGCTGATGGAAGTGCTTTAGGTTTAGTAGCCTTAGCTGCTGCCGGAGTATTATCATTCATGGGTATGGGTAAAAAACGCGAAGATTAAGATTTAAAATCTGAGATTTACGAGAGAGGTTAATTAAGTTTAATCTCTCTTTTTTGATAAGTAGTAAAATTTTTTAGATTTAAATGGATATATTATCACTTGATTGTTTCTTACGCTATGCGTTTGCAGACCACTGTCATGATTTTAGATAAAGATAAACAAGAAGATGCGTGTTTTTATACGTATGATTATACTTGTTATTATATGTATACGAATAAGTATGAATACACGTATGATGATATGTATTATAATAAGTATAAAGTTACATATGATTGTGCGGGCTAGCACATGATAAATTGAAAGTTTCAGACAATTATAAAAATTAAATATCATTGACAAGCAAAATTAGGTATAATTAAGAAAAAAATAAATAGGGGTAAAGTGAATGTTTGCTAAAAATAACAAACACGAATTAATGAAAAAAAATGCTGATCGTAAAGTACGTTATGGTATTCGGAAATTAGGGATTGGGGTAGTTTCAGTAGCCTTGAGTACATTGTTTTTTATATCAAATGCTAGTCAAGTACAAGCTGATGTGACGGATTCCGTGACTAATGGCCAACTCCAAGCTAGTGAAGAGTCGCCTACGCCAAGTGAGGAAGGACTTAGTGCAGAGCCGGAAGGAATGTTTGAGGAAGAAGAAAATCCCGCACCGGTTCAACCAACGTTAGAATTTAAGGATGCTAGTAGTTTACCTCAATCTGTGCCAACAGCGGGAGTCGTTATCCCTGATACGGAAATCACCAGTTGGGAGCTGAAAGGTTATGGGGATCAGAAGTTTGGCGCAGTTTCTTTTACCGCACCAGTCATTGAACCAGTAATTGGGGTGCAAAAATATCCTCGTCAACCGCACCAGGTTTATGGTACTGATTTATATGCGCAGATTACGGTAAGTCGAGAAGATAAAACTATCTACCAGAAAAGTTTTACTGGGACTGATAGTAGTAGCTCAACTGATTTTTACGAGGAATATCAACCAGGAGATGTTTTAAGTATCTATCATGCAGAACCAAGTCGAATTAGTGCAGAACAAGCTGAATTACTGGGTACAGCTCTTAAAAATGCTAAAACATATTCCTACCGCATTCATGAAGATGGCTTGGAAAATATTACTGACTACGTAGAATTAAAGAAAGAGGTAGCCAAGTTTTATGCTGATTCGCAAAAAATAACTTTGGCTCCCCAAAAAGATTTAAGCGATGTGGCTGTAATACGTCAGGGAATTGAACAAGATCCGTACCTGTCTGAAGCTAATCGGACGGAGTTACTAGCAGAAATTGCAAAGGTGGAAGAAACGTTCCAAAACCTTCCTGGGGCAATTTTACCTGGTCAAGGCAAGCAAGTGGCAATTTTTAGTGTACCAGCGTCAACTATAACGGACCAAGAAGGACGACCAATGGGACGCAATATGGACCGACAAGCTCTAGGAATTACTTTAAAAGAAGGGGCAACTATTCGTGTTCGGGTCACGAGCGCTAAAGAAACAGAAGCTAAAAATTTGGCAGTGCAATTAATTGATTCTGACACACAAAAAATGGTGAACAAAGCAGTGACTCTCGATGGTGACTGGCTCGAAGTTACAGCTTTGGCAGATTCTGTAGCCTATATTAAAAGTCCAACAACAGGCGATTTCCAAGTTGAGTATGAAGTTGTTTCTGGGCGGGTAGATGAGTTGCCAGTTTTCACATCTGAAACGGATCAAAAGCAGGTTGAAAAACAATGGGATAAGTTCAAAGTACCATATGCTTTAATTGTAGGGAATAACATACAAATTCAAGCACCATATAAGGATTTAAACTTAATTTCGCAAAAGAATTTGGGAAATTTACTGAGTCAATATGACCAAATATTTAAAGAATACTATTCGTTGACTAATTTACGAGCAAATGAAAATGGTGTGTTGCAAATTCCGAGATATTTTGCCGCAGCAGATATTAATGGTGTGGGAGCTGCGTATTACGATAGCTCACGCTGGATTGGGAGTAATGGAACAAGTATCGGACCATACTTAAATATTGGCTGGTTAACGCTCCATGAGATTGCCCATGGTTTTGAAATTCCGTCTGCAACTATGCCGATTGTGGAAATTTTCAATAATGTGTATGGGACGCTCTATCAAGCTAAATATATTTACCCAACAAATGAAGAATTTACCAAGAGTGCCTGGATTTATGGGCGTAACCGTGAACGAGCGGTAGAAAGAATGGTCAACGCAGTTGAAAATGGTAAAGGCTACCAGGGAGCAGAATACAGCACGAGATTGTTAATGTTAATGAATTTGGCTGATTACCATGATAATGGGGGCCAGGATTTTCGGGCCTTTAATCAATATCACCAAGAGCTAGTAGCTCAAGGTAAGCCGGCCAACGATTTAGGTAAGGACTGGGTAGAATTATTCTTAAATCAATATGGAATTAATTTAGTAGATTACTTTGATAATTTGGGAGTAAAACTGGACAGCAGTACCAGATTAAATGCCCTTCAAAGTAATAAAGCTGTGGCGGTTATGCTATACCAAGTAGTGGGCGAAAATGATTTGCCTCAGGCCATGGATGCTTTAGGATGGACAGATAAGCAGTTGAAAAATAAGACTTCCTTAATAACCACGGCGGATTTAGCCAAGTTGGATCTAAAGGCTGATACGACGATAAGCTTGGCAAACTATCAAGTCTTAGCAGGTAAGCAACTAGCCATAATGGATGGTGATAGGGTAGTTAGAACAATCAATGGGGATGATTTGATTGCGAACCAAGGTAGCGTAGATTTATCCCAAGTGCCAGTTGGTGGCTATACACTAAAAGTCTTGGATAACGCTCTTCAAGTAGCGGACCCTTATATCACAATCAAGTCAGGAATGCCTAACCAGTTACAAACGGCAGTAACGACGACACTGTTACCGGAAGTTGAGGCGCTTTACACGGACAGCAGTCATACTACGGTTAAACCTAGCTTGACGCAAGCGCAGTTAGAAGCAGCGCAAAGTTTAGTGGATAGGATTGAGAATCCAGCGATTAAGCAATTAAATCAAGCGTTGATTACTCAAGCACAACCAGATGTTGAAGAGATTACTTTAAAAGGTTATGGGAACCAAACCTTTGCTACAATAAACAAAAATGAGGGTAGCGATAAATTAGTGCTTCAAACCTTGCCTGGGAAGCCACAACCATTTTACGGGATGAACGACTATGTGACAGTAGAAGTTTTTGATGATAATGGCAAGTTACTCTACCAACGGAGTTTCAAAGGAAATGAGGATTTAGTAGCAAGTAGTATTGAAATCCCTGTGCAAGAATATTATCAAGTTAAGGTTAGTCACAAGGAAGGGGCGTCACGTTTAGTAACTAAACTTGATGATCAGGTAGTGATTCCCGAAAAAGTTTCATCGTTTACGGTGGTAGACGGACACTTGATGGCAGATAATACATTATTTATCCAGGACGGGTTGCGAGGAAAAACACCTCAGTTCGAGGTAAGGAAACTGACGCAACCAAGTGACTTAATTAAGGAGATTAAGGCGCGTGTTAACGATGCTAATGGTAAGACATATACGAATGCAAACTTTACGGTGGAAAATCTTGATGTAAATACTCCGGGGAGTTATACGGTGAAAGTCAAGGCAGAGGTCGTGATTAATGGGATGAAACGGACGGTAGAACAGGCCTATCCGGTAGTTATTACTGGAATAGCGTCAAGTGAAGAATCAGAATCCGATACTAACCCAAGTGCGAGCTCAATCGAATCAGTACCTTCACAATCCCCAACGTCGTCACCAAGTGAATCCTCAGGAGAAGTACCAAGTGAGACTTCAGCAGAGTCAGTCCCATCAGAAACTACAACGTCGGGTCCAAGTGAATCCTCAGAAGAAGTCCCAAGTAAGACTATGCCCGAGTCAGGTCCATCAGAGACCACAACGTCGGGTCCAAGTGAATCCTCAGATGTAACGCCAAGTGAGACTATGCCCGAGTCAGTCGCATCAGAAACCACAACGTCGGAGCTAAGTGAATCCTCAGATGTAACTCTAAGTGAGACAACGCCTGAGTCAGTCCCATCTGAGTCTCCAACATCGGGGCTAAATGAATCCTCAGAAGAAGTACCAAGTGAGACTACATCCGAGTCAGTCCCATCTGAGTCCCCAACGTCGGATCCAAGCGAAGCCTCAGATGTAACGCCAAGTGAGACTACGCCCGAGTCAGGTCCATCAGAGACCACAACGTCGGAGCCAAGTGAATCCTCAGAAGAAGTACCAAGTGAGACTACACCCGAGTCAGTCGCATCAGAAACCACAACGTCGGATCCAAGCGAAACCTCAGATGTAACTCCAAGTGAGACTACACCCGAGTCAGTCGCATCAGAAACTTCAACGTCGGGTCCAAGTGAATCCTCAGATGTAACTCCAAGTGAGACTACACCCGAA
>NZ_AZFH01000185.1:1941-3020 GCF_001435735.1 Ligilactobacillus equi DSM 15833 = JCM 10991 | reverse complement strand
AGAAACTTCAACGTCGGGTCCAAGTGAATCCTCAGATGTAACTCCAAGTGAGACTATGCCCGAGTCAGTCCCATCTGAGTCCCCAATGTCGGGTCCAAGCGAAGCCTTAGAAGAAGTACCAAGTGAGACTACATCCGAGTCAGTCGCATCAGAAACCACAACGTCGGATCCAAGTGAACCCTCAGATGTAACTCTAAGTGAGACAACGCCTGAGTCAGTCCCATCTGAGTCTCCAACATCGGGGCTAAATGAACCTTCAGAAGAAGTACCAAGTGAGACTACAGTAGAGTCAGGTCCATCTGAAACTACAACGTCGGATCCAAGTGAACCCTCAGAAGTAGTACCAAGTAAGACTATGCCCGAGTCAGGTTCATCAGAAACCACAACGTCGGAGCCAAGTGAATCCTCAGATGTAACTCCAAGTGAGACTTTAGGCGAGTCAGGTTCATCAGAAACCACAACGTCGGATCCAAGTGAATCCTCAGATGTAACTCCAAGTGAGACTTTAGGCGAGTCAGTCGCATCAGAAACCACAACGTCGAATCCAAGTGAACCCTCAGATGTAACTCCAAGTGAGACTATGCCCGAGTCAGTCGCATCAGAAACCACAACATCGGGTCCAAGCGAATCCTCAGATGTAACTCCAAGTGAGACTACGCCCGAGTCAGTTCCATCAGAGACCACAACGTCGGAGCCAAGTGAATCCTCAGAAGAAGTACCAAGTGAGACTACATCCGAGTCAGTCCCATCAAAAACCACAACGTCGGGTCCAAGCGAATCCTCAGAAGTAGTACCAAGTAAGACTACATCCGAGTCAGTTGCATCAGAAACTTCAACGTCGAGTCCAAGTGAACCCTCAGATGTAACTCCAAGTGAGACTACACCCGAGTCAGTCGCATCAGAAACCACAACGTCGGGTCCAAGCGAATCCTCAGATGTAACTCCAAGTGAGACTACGCCCGAGTCAGTTCCATCAGAGACCACAACGTCGGGTCCAAGCGAACCCTCAGAAGAAGTCCCAAGTGAGACTACATCCGAGTCAGTCGCATCAGAAACTACAACGTCGGAGCCAAGTGAAT
>NZ_AZFH01000185.1:0-1931 GCF_001435735.1 Ligilactobacillus equi DSM 15833 = JCM 10991 | reverse complement strand
TCAGATGTAACTCCAAGTGAGACTATGCCCGAGTCAGTCGCATCAGAAACCACAACGTCGGGTCCAAGCGAAGCCTTAGAAGTAGTACCAGGTGAGACTTTAGGCGAGTCAGTCGCATCAGAAACTTCAACGTCGAGTCCAAGTGAATCCTCAGATGTAACTCTAAGTGAGACAACGCCTGAGTCAGTCCCATCAGAACCTTCAACGTCGAGTCCAAGTGAATCCTCAGAAGAAGTCCCAAGTGAGACTACAGCAGAGTCAGGTCCATCAGAAACTACAACGTCGGGTCCAAGTGAATCCTCAGAAGAAGTACCAAGTAAGACTATGCCCGAGTCAGTCCCATCAAAAACCACAACATCGGGTCCAAGTGAATCCTCAGATGTAACTCTAAGTGAGACTATGCCCGAATCAGGTCCATCAGAGACCACAACATCGGGTCCAAGCGAATCCTCAACAACGCCGGCACCAAGTGCTAGCCCAAGTATAACTTTAGGCGAGTCAGCATCGTCTCAATCCTCGACGTCATCGTCAAGTGAAGTAGCAAAATTAGATGCCACTCCAAGTGCGAATTTAAGCGAGTCATCACCATCTGAAGTAAGTTCAGAGTTATCAAATAGTGGGGAATTCCTTAGTTTAGGACAAGAAGATACAACGGTTGAGGCCGATATAGATTTTGAGAAACCAAACGGTGTACTTTTGAAGCCGGTACTAAACCAAGATTCAGAAGAGGGTATTTTGACAGGGATACATTCTAAAAAAGGCTTAAAGAAAATTGCAAATGGTCAACCAAGTTTTAGCGCATCGGATCGTAAAAAAGTAGCAAATGCCAAAAGACAATTACCACAATTGAATGAAGAGGGGACCAGTCGAAAATTAGTTGAAGTGATGGTAGTAATATTGATGGTGCTAATTTTTGGTCAAAATCTTCGGAAAAAATTCAGGGAATAACATAAAGGGGAAAAGACCGCGTAAAGTTCTAGTGTAAGCACACCATAACAGGACGTAAAAAGAAGCGATGGAAAAAATCCACTAGTTAGGATTTCACCATCGCTTTTTTGTTCTTAATTACTGAGAGCTAACACAATTTTCTCTAAGGCAGGGCGGTGTTCTTCGCCAAATTGAGCTACCAATTGTTCCATAATTTCTTGCAAGCTAAGCCCTTGAGCAACTAATTCATTGTAACGTGTTATATAGCTAATTGTTGCGTCGGTAGCTTCGTCATAAGCCTCTTCGTACGCCTCTTCATACGCCTCTTCATACGCCTCTTCGTATGCATCCATTAATTTATCTTGTAATCTCATAAAATCATACCTCATCTTTCCGCTAGTTTTGATTGAAATCATGAGCTCTTTTACCATCGTGATGAACTCATCATCACTGGTAGGGCGCTCAGTTAAAAGTTTGAGAAAATCTTGTAGGTCTCTTGGAAGACCAGTTAAATCACCATAAGGATAAATTAGATAGGTGGTCTGCTTATCGGGATATTTGTGGCCATCTTGGCTACGTGAAGTAATCTTATGAATAGCCTTACCATCACCAAAATAATCATACATAGTAATCATGATAACGCAAGTACTATGACGCTGGCGATAACTTTGCCCTTTCTTTAACATCTCAGTGGCCATGACGGCGTGATAATAGCCAGTCCGATTGGCAGTATCATGGTTGTCTTTATTTTGCATTTCAAAGTCAATCATGTCCCCATCTAAACTTTGTAAAAACATATCTAACCGAATCCCACGTGCATCACCTCCAGGATCAAAGGGTTTTTGTTCCTGACTGATGGTCAATTCATCTTTCTTGTAACTAGAGTCGATGAGAGCCACCAGGTGAGCCGCCACGTGATTACTACGTAAAACATTGTAGAAAGTCAATTACCCCCGAACAAGTTCGGGGGCTTGTAACTCACGACACTTGCGTGTCAGTAGTTC
>NZ_AZFH01000003.1:0-66707 GCF_001435735.1 Ligilactobacillus equi DSM 15833 = JCM 10991 | reverse complement strand
GGAGCTTATATCCCCCCACTAAAGTAGGGGGATTTACGCTCCTTTTTCATTAAATTACCTGAAGTCTTAAGGATTTATAAAATTCACAAATGAATTCGTTTTCAAAGGACTTACCTTTTTTCTTTAAAAATATTTTTTGCTAAAATAGACTTATCAGTAATTATTGAGGAGGACTTCACATGGCACGCAAAAACAAGTGGCTCATCCGCATACTTTTTTACATATACATGCTTTACATTTATCTGACCGTGGTCAAACACAATTCATTTTATAGTTTTTTACTCTTAAATACCTTTTTAGCCTATATACCTTTGGAAGTCGCCTTTCACATGAATGAAAAGCAGCCCAAAGCTTTGTATGCTTTACTCTTTATTGTATGGCTCTTATTTTATCCTAATGCACCTTATGTGCTTACCGATTTATTCCACTTGGCACGCTTTAATCCTTATGACCCACAAACCGGCTTGATGACCATGAATTTGCACATGTGGCTAGCTTTTATTAATTTAGTTGCCAGTGCTTTGGCCTGCAGCCTTTTGGGTAATTGGTCAATTGATTACGTGACAGACACCTTACAAAAACGCTGGGGTAAAAAACAACCTCTTTGGCACTTTTTAATCGTTGTCATTTTACTCGTTATTTCATCAATCGGAATTTATATTGGTCGTTTTTTACGACTTCACACTGCTTATCTCTTTATCAATCCCAAATGGGTTACCGATGAAATTTTATCCATGTGGACCCCACGGATGCTGATCTTTGTCATTTTTATGTTCATCATTCAATTCATTATTTGGGTCGCCATGACCTTATACCGCCATGGCCTAAACAAGTACGAAACAGATTGCCAAAAATAAGATATTTACCGTTTCATATTTAAAGAAGACATCCCCCTAACGAAGGATGTCTTCTTTAGTCACGCCCAATAATTCGTACTTCAGTTTCTAGTTGCACGTTAAATTTTTCTTTGACAACATCTTGTACGTGAGTAATCACCTTTTGGTAATCACTTCCTTTAGCATGATCTACATTAACAATAAAACCCGCATGCTTTTTGGAAACTTGTGCCCCACCAACTTGATAACCTTGCAATCCTGCATCGTGCACTAATTTACCTGTAAAATGTCCCACAGGACGTTTAAAGACACTTCCACAAGATGGATATTCTAAAGGTTGTTTGGATGCTCTTTGATAGTTTAAATCGTCCATTTTGGCTTGGATAATTTGCTTATCATTAGGTGTTAGGCGGAAATTAGCCTGCACGACAATTTCTTGATTTTCTTGGAATATGCTGTGGCGATAACCAAAATCTAAATCTGCTTTTTGGTATTCTTTAAGTTGCCCATCACGACTGACTGCTAAAACAGATTCAATCACATCTTTACTTTCACCACCGTAAGCCCCGGCATTCATAAAGACTGCGCCACCGACACTTCCTGGAATCCCACTGGCAAATTCTAAACCTGACAGACCATGAGCTTGGGCAAATTCACTAGTATGGATAATTGTCGCTCCCGCTTGCGCTGAAATGATATTATTTTGGCAGGTAATCTCCGTTAACTCTGTTAGGAAAATTACTAAGCCTTCAATTCCGCCATCTTTAACAATTAAGTTACTAGCATTTCCTAACACTGTTAGTGGTAATTGTTGGGTTTGACTAAAAGCCAAAATCGCTTGTAATTCCGCCACAGATTTAGGAAAGATAATGGCATCTGCGGGCCCACCTGTTTTCGTGTGGGTAAAGTCCGCGAGGGGGTGGTTACTTAAGACCTGACTATTCGGAAACTTTTCACTTAAAATTCGACCAATATTACTCATCTTTGACGACCTCTCAAAATTTATTCTGACCTAATTTTAACATTTTTCCGTCTAGATATGTTAAAATACCTCCCAGAATAATCTTTGGAGGAAAATTTATGAATTTCATTGCTTTTGATTTTGAAACCGCTAATGCTAAACGGAATAGCGCTTGTTCTTTAGCCTTAACTGTCGTCGAAGATAATCAAATCACTGATTCGTTTTATTCTTTGATCAATCCTGAAAGTGAATTTCACTGGCGTAACACCCAAATCCACGGTATCACCGCACAAGATGTAGCCCAAGCACCGACTTTTGGACAATTATGGCCTCACATCGCCGGTATTTTCTATAATCAAAACCTCTTAGTCGCCCACAATGCGCCTTTTGACTGTAGCGTCTTAAAACATTGCTTACTCAAAGAAGGGCTCGAAGTGCCCCGTTTCAACATTTTAGATACTGTTAAAACTAGCAAACACTTCTACCAAAACTTCCCCAACCACAAATTAGATACCCTGTGTCAAGAATTAAATATTCGTTTAGATCATCACCACAACGCCAATGATGATGCGCTAGCTTGTGCTAAAATCCTTCTCCATCAAGAAAAAGAATTCGGATTAAATCAATTAGAAAGTTTTGTCAAAGTTTACCCAAAATAAGCCTAACTTCCGTCAAAAAGTTAGACTTATTTTTTTATTTTCTCATAAACTAAATGTCCGACATACGCAATGAAAACAAACGGAACCGTCCAATACAAAGCCACTCTTTGTGAAGGATCAAACCAAAGCAACAAACAAGATAGGAGACTGGCAATAAAAGCAAACCAAGATACAAAGGGATAAAGTGGCGTCTTAAATTTCAAATCTGACACTGACCTTCCTTGGGTTAAAAAACGTTGCCTAAATAAGATCTGACAATAAGCAATCGCCATCCAGACAATCACCACAGCTAAACCTGAAATTGAAACTAAAACTAGATAAACTGTATCAGCTGCATAAATACTAGATAACAGCGATAAAATCCCGCCTAGCATGGAAGCTCCCACCGCTACCATAGGAGTTCCTTTGTGATTGGTTTTGGCGAAAATTTTGGGAATGGTACCTTCATTGGCTAAAGACCACAGCATCCGCGTGGAAGCATACAATCCGGAATTAGCTGCCGAAATAATTGCCGTTAAAACTACAAAATTCATGATATCAGCCGCATAAGGAAGTCCCATCATGGAAAAAACGTGGACAAAGGGACTTTGGGTTACCCCCGCTTGCTTATAAGGGATTAACGCTGCCATAACAGTGATAGAACCGATAAAGAAGATTACCAACCGCCAAAGGGTGGTGTGAATTGCCTTAGGTAAAGTTTTTTCAGGATCTTTGGCTTCACCAGCCGTAATTCCGATTAATTCCGTCCCAGAAAAGGCAAAGTTCACGGTCAGCATCGTGGTAAAGACACCACCAAAACCAGTTGGAAACCATCCATCTTTGACTAAGTTATTTAATCCTGGTGCATAATCCAAGCCTTTAAAAGGAATTAAACCAATAATCGTTAAGCTTCCTAAGAAGATAAAAGCGACAATCGCTAAAACCTTAATGGCTGCCAACCAAAATTCACTTTCTGCAAAAATACGGACGGTAAAGATATTTGAGAGCAAAATTAGAACAATAAAAATTAAAGAAAAAATCCACACGGGAATTTCGGGAAACCAATTTTGCATGATTATTCCTGCGGCGGTAAACTCCGAGCCTAAGGCAATCGTCCAGGTTAACCAATATAAAATAGCCACCACAAAACCTGCAGACGGATTAATCAAATCCTTAGCATAAACATGAAAAGAACCGGTATAGGGCATAGCCACGGATAGTTCTCCTAAACATAACATGACCGCATAAACTAAGATGGCACCAAAACCATAGGCTAAAATCGTACCAACCGGTCCAGCCTGATGAATAGTGTAACCCGAAGATAAGAATAATCCGGTCCCTATTACACCGCCCAGAGAAATCATTTGAATGTGGCGGGCCTCCATCTTTCTTTCTAAATGGCGCTTATTTTCTGTAGTACTTGCCATAAGCCACCCCACTTTCTACTAGAATGGGATTATTATAACACGGAACGTACCTAAAAAAGCCTCATTCCTTAAAAAATGAGACTTTTATGAGTTTATTCTTAAGCCAAGCTTTGACTAAGGGCTTGGGCGAGCGCTTGGGAACGTGAACCATGACCTAAGAAACTTAACTTACGGTAATCCGGATTTTCTGAATCCTTCGTAAAAATTACTTCCAAATTATCAACAGGTATTTCATCAGCCACAAACTTTGCCCACTCAACAACGCTGACGCCATCACCATTAAAATATTCTTCTAAGCCAAGCTCATCGCCCCCCACTTCTTCTAAGCGATAAACATCCATATGATAAAGGGGTAAGCGTCCTTGATGATATTCACGAATCAGGGTAAATGTTGGACTTTTGATGTTGGCCTTAATTCCTAAACCTTTGGCTAATCCCTTAGTAAAGGTCGTTTTACCTGCACCTAAATCACCCGTCAATAGAATGATATCACCGGCTTGAACTAAGTCCGCTAATTTTTGCGCAATGTTTTGCGTTTCTTGACTATTATTTACAATAAACTCCATGTAATTTTATCCACCTATTAATCTTGTAATGCTTGCGCCGCTGTAATCAGAGAAACATCGTAAACTTCTTGAGCACTGCAGCCCCGCGATAAGTCTGAGATTGGCGCATTTAACCCTTGTAAGATAGGACCAACAGCTTTGAAATTACCAAAGCGTTGGGCCATCTTGTAACCAATATTTCCAGATTGTAATTCAGGGAAAACAAAGACATTAGCCTGACCTGCTACTTTGGAACCTGGTGCTTTTTGTGCAGCAACTTCAGCAACAAAGGATGCATCAAACTGTAATTCACCTTCAATTGCTTCATCCGGCGCTAACTCTTGTGCAATCTTAGTAGCTTCTTGCACTTTAGTTACTTCATCTGATTTAGCAGAACCCTTAGTTGAAAAACTCAACATAGCCACCTTAGGGTCGATATCAAAGAGACGCGCTGTTTTGGCACTTTCTACCGCTATTTCTGCTAAAGCTTGGGCATCAGGATTGATATTAATCGCACAATCAGCAAATAAGTAACGTTCAGTATCATTGTTACGCGTCATTAAGAAGGCTCCACTGGTCCGACTCACACCAGGTTTGGTCTTCACCAATTGTAAGGCTGGACGCACTGTATCACCAGTTGGGTGAATAGCGCCAGAAACTAGGCCATCAACTTTTTTCATGTAAACTAACATGGTCCCAAAATAGTTTTCGTCTTGTAACATTTGACGCGCTTGTTCTTCCGTGTTCTTACCCTTACGGCGTTCTACAAAAGCCGCAACCATCTCATCAAAGTCAGCTTGAGGATAAGTCTTAGGGTCTAAAACTTCTAAGTCAGCTGGTAACTCAAAGCCGGCCTCTTTCGCCGTAGCGCTAACGACATCTTGAGCCCCTAAAACCACCGGCTTCACTAAATCATCTTGCGCTAAGCGAATCGCAGCTTCTACTACTCGTACATCGCTACCTTCAGGAAATACTAAACTGATATTTTTTCCACTAATTTTAGCTTTTAAACTTTCAAATAAATCCATAACTGTAACTCCTTTATTTAACATGTGCTGGCAATTGCCAGTTGATTGGTGCTTGTCCCATGGCTTCCAAGGCCGCATTTACCTTAGAAAAGGGCTTAGAACCAAAAAATCCACGATAAGCTGATAAAGGACTAGGATGTGCTGATTTGATAATAATATTACGCTTGGTATCAATTAGCTTAATCTTGTCTTGAGCAGCCTTCCCCCAAAGAACAAAGATAACAGGTTGTTTCCGATTTGACAAGGCCGAAATGGCTGCATCAGTAAGTTTTTCCCAACCCCGACCTTGGTGAGAAAAGGCTTGACCCTCTCGAACAGTTAACACCGTATTAAGCATCAGCACGCCTTGTTTCGCCCAGTCTACCAAATAGCCATGATTGACCGGCATAACTCCTAAATCACTAGCTAGCTCCTTATAGATGTTTTGCAGTGACGGCGGAATTGCCTGACCTGGTAAAACTGAAAAACTCAAACCATGAGCCTGATTTGGACCGTGGTAAGGGTCCTGTCCCAAGATGACCACCTTAACATCTTGGAAGGGCGTCAACTCAAAAGCTGTAAAAATATGGTACATATCAGGATGAATTTTTTGGGTACGATATTCTTCTTTCAAAAAATTATGTAACTTTCGATAAGATTCACTCGCAAATTCAGCCTGTAAAACTTCTTGCCAATCATTGTGGATAATTGTTTTCATAAAGCACCTCATAGTCATTCTATCATATTATCTTTCTCATGTAAGCGATTTAACAAAAGTTTCCAACTTTTCTTTATCGTGCTACAATTACATTATAAACTAAATTAGAAAGAAGGCCTATTATGATTCAAATTATTGCTTCTGATATGGATGGAACTTTTTTAAACGACCAAATGACAATTTCAAAAGTTAACGCAGAGGCCGTCAAAAGGGCCCAAGCTCAAGGTGTGAAATTTATTGTTTCTACCGGACGCGCCCGCAACGAAATCTACCCTCTCTTACAAGACGCAGGTATTTCTTGCCCCTTAATTTCCATTAACGGAGCTGTGGTGTACGATGAAGAAGGTAAGATTCTTTCCACAGCTGCCCTCTCAGATCAAACAGCCCAGCAATTAATTCATCGTCTAAAGCGGGCCGGTCTTTATTTTGAAGTCGTGGCTTCTAATGGGGTTTACTCTGATAATAAAGCACAAAGAATTGCTAATTTTGCAGAACTTCTCACCCGCGTTACACCTGATACACCTTTTAAACTAGCCGTTACTTTGGCCTCTGCACGTATGGAGCTCATGAATATCAAATATATCGATAACTACTACGATTTGGTTGATGATCCTCACGTGCAAATTTACAAAATTGTGGCTTTTAGTCAAGAAGGTAAAAAGATTCTGGATCCCTTACGCACCGAATTAGAAAAAAATCCCATTTTAAAAATTACGGCTTCTTCTGATTCTAATATTGAAATCAATCATGTGAATGCTCAAAAAGGAATGGCTCTCCAAGCTTATGCCGATCGCCTAAATGTCCCGATGGATAATGTTATGGCCATTGGTGATAATAATAACGACCTTTCCATGTTAGAGGTAGCTGGTATCTCTTATGCTATGGAAAACGGAAGCCCAGAGGTTAAGCGCGTTGCTAAACGCCTGGCCAAAACCAATGTAGAAAATGGAGTTGGTTTAGCGATTTTAGATGTGCTCGCAGAAAAATAGATTGAAGGTGAGCCACTTTGGCAAGAACACTCTACTCACGCCGAACCTACCTTTCGGCCCGGGGCGTTAATACGATTAAAGATCGTAACGGCAAGATTACCTATATTCTTTCTGGACGGTGGGGGATGATGCCAGCCGTTATGGAAGTTTACAACGTCTCTGATCAACGTCTCGCCCAAATTCGGCAACGCTCTTTAGGGGTCCTACCCCGCTTTGAACTCTATGATGCCAACCAGGAAATGGTGGGCTCTTTACGTCGTTACTACCGCATGGGACCTGAAATCCTCTTCGTTTCTGGGCTAAATTGGGTGGTCTTAGGTAACTCACTTCACTTTAATTATCGAGTCTACCATGGACGCAAGTTAATTATGACTTTAAAAGAGTTTTCCACTCAAAATCAAGCTGATTTAGCCATGACGGTGACTGATCAAAATGATGAACCAATTTGTCTTTGCTTAGCCGCAATTTTGGACTTTTGGGCTAAAACCCCCCATAAGAAAAAACAAATTCGATTTAATCATAAATATCACCAACTCGGAAACTTTTCCTAAAATAAAAAGGAACCTGGGACAAAACTTATCCCGGTTCCTTTTATTTTAACCATAATTTTTCAAAGTCCGCCGAATTTCGCGATCTTGGTCGCGTTTTTTGATTGATTCACGCTTGTCATAAACGTGTTTCCCTTTGGCGACTCCAATTAAAACCTTGGCAAAACCATTTTTAAGATACATTTTCAAAGGAACTAAAGTTACCCCTTGTTTTGAGACTTCTTGCCCTAAGCTAGCAATTTGTTTCTTGTGTAAAAGTAATTTCCGATTTCGAAGAGGATCATGATTAAAGCGATTCCCTTGAGTATATTCGGAAATATGCACATTCATTAACCAGGCTTGACCATTTTTTATTTGGGCAAAACCATCTTTTAAGTTAACGCGACTAGCCCGCACCGATTTAATTTCAGTTCCAGTTAGAACCAAACCAGCTTCCACCGTTTCTAAAATAAAATAATCATGACTTGCTTTTTTATTTTGGGCTAATGGGCGGTCTTTTCCTTTGATTTTCTTTTGTGCCATATTAACACCCCACCTTACTTTTTAGTGTTATTCCGGTTACGGCTAAAACGTGGTTTATTACCACGATTATTACGGTTACGGTCATTTAGACGGTGGTCACTGTGGCGGTCATTATAACGACGATTATTACCTTTACCAGAGCGGTTACGACCATTACGTTGACGCTTATCACCACGACGGTCATGGTTGCGGTCATTTCTTCTTTGTCTTGGTGGTAATTCAATTCCATCAAGCAAGTTAGACGTTGGCGCATCTTTCGGATTTAAAAGCTTGAAGTTAATTTCTTTTTGTTCCACATTGACACTGTCTAACTTAACCCTAATTGCTTGCCCAATTCTAAAGGTCCGCTTGGAACGTTGCCCCACTAAGGCTAATTGTTTTTCCACAAAGTAGTAGAAATCATCTTTCAATTCACTAATATGAATTAAACCTTCAACCGTATTTTCTAGGGCAATGAACATCCCAAACTTTGTTACGGAACTTACCACGGCGTCAAACTCTTCCCCAACATGGTCAGCCATGTATTCAGCCTTCTTCATGGCATCAGTGTCACGTTCCGTATCAATGGCTCGTCTTTCCATTTCAGAAGCATGAGTGGTCATTTCAGGTAATTGACTTTCGATGCGATCTTGCGTATCTTGACTACGGTCAGTAGCGTAAGTTCGAATTAAACGGTGGACCATCAAGTCTGGGTAACGTCTGATTGGTGAGGTGAAGTGGGTGTAATCCCCTGCCGCCAAAGAGAAGTGTCCAACTGGTGTTGGGGCGTATTTAGCTTGTTGCATGGAACGTAACATCATGGTTGAAACCATGGCTTCTTCAGGACTACCTGCTACCTTTTTCAAAACAGTTTGCAACATCTTAGGGGTAATTTTATCAGAACGCCCCGTAACTTGTACACCTAATCCTTCCAACATTTCGTAAAAGGCCTTGATTTTGTCTTCCTTAGGGTCTTCGTGAATCCGATAAACAAACGGTAAGTGTGCTTGATTGTAATGAGTTGCAACTGTTTCATTCGCAGCCAACATGAAGGATTCCACCATTCTTTCAGAAGTTCCCCGTTCCCGGATTTGAATATCCGTTGGATGACCTTCTTCATCAACGATAATCTTGGCTTCAGGAAATTCAAAATCAATCGAACCGCGACGTTTACGCATTTTGACTAAAATTTTGTGTAATTCAGCCATCTCCTTAAACATTGGCACCAGTTCCGCATAACGTTCCTTGGTCTTTTCATCATCAGATTCCAAAATCTTGTTGATGTCAATGTAAGTCATTCTCTCCGTGGTCTTAATCACAGATGGGAAAATTTCGTGATTTACTACTTCACCTTCCGATGTAATTTCCATTTCACAAGACATGGCTAACCGTTCCACCTTCGGATTTAAAGAACAAATTCCGTTAGATAGCTTAGGTGGCAACATTGGAATCACACGGTCAGTCAAGTACACGGAAGTTCCCCGGTCGTAAGCTTCATCATCCAAAGGTGTTCCCGGACGAACATAGTGAGAAACATCAGCAATGTGGACCCCTAAGTGGTAATTGCCATTTTCAAGTTTCCATACCGTTACCGCATCATCCAAGTCTTTTGATTCGATACTGTCAATCGTAACTAATTTTTGATCAGTTAAGTCCCGACGCCCCACTTTTTCTGCTTCCGTTACATAATCGGGAATTTGGGCAATTTGATCTTGCACTTCTTGCGGAAATTCAGTTGGTAAATTGTGTTGGTAAACAATTTCCAAAATATCGATTCCTGGGTCATTAACATTCCCGATTACCTTGGTAGCAACCCCTTTAAGGATACCAGGTAAGTGAGAATCTGGATAAGCAGTAATATCCGCTAAAATCACTTCACCGGGGACGGGATGTAAACCTGTGTCTTCGATTAAGAAGCGGTAGTTAGCTAGCTTCTTGTCTTTTAATTTGATAATTCCAATAATCCCCGCAGGCAACTTTTCGTCTTCCGGAACTTCAAAAGCCCCTACGACTTGGGTCAAATTGTGTTGGGTAATGGCCACAATTTTACCTTCTGGTCCCTTACCATTTTCGGGATCACCAGCCGATAACATTTCCACTTCCACCTCGTCACCATTTAAAGCGGCCATGGTTTGGGTCGGATTAATAAAGAAATCTGGTTGTTCTGGATCAATGGTTACAAAACCAAAACCGCGGTCATTTCCGTGGAAAATCCCCGTAAACACTTGAGCTTCCTTGCGACGGGCCAAAGTAAAGGCCCCACTTTGGTTCAGATTGATTTGGTGGTCATGTTCCAATTCCGCTAAAGCCTTAACCACAAATTTGAATTGGCCACTTTTTTGCATATCAAGTAAATCAACTAACTGATTTACCGTAAATTCTTGGTCTGGTTGCTCGCCTAAATGGGCGAGAATCGCCGCTTTTAATTCATCATTTTGCATGCTATTTTTTCCTCTTGTATCTGTCTAATTTCGATCATTTTACCTAGCTTTTTAAAAAGCCCCCTGGAGTCAGGAGGCTTTCTTGTGCTTTATGAGCCTTAATGTGATGAAATGTAGGCAAGTGCAAGCGCCAAGCCAAACATAATTACACCTAAAACAACTGTTACTCTTTGCATAAATGCTTCAAATCCACGGGGCTTTTGCTTGCTAAATAAATCGGCCGCTCCCCCAGATAAAGCACTAGAAGCATTATCATTTTTTGCCGGCTGCATCAAGACAGCGATAATCATTAAAATAGAATCGACAATCAATAATGTTAACAAAATATTGTACAAAACAAGACCTCCTCGCCCACTTTGGTAATTTAATATCTACTCTAATCTATCATATTTTAGCGATAAATTCCAGTCTTACTTACCCTTGAGCGAAATTTTCCCGGTTATACTGTTGGATTTTGTCATTCAAAAGACCGCGCTTATCATGGCTAGTTAGAAAAATCAAGGTATCACCACTACGTATCAAAGTATCACCGTGGGGAATCAAAAGATTTTCCCCCCGTCGAATTTCCACCAAGAGACAATACTTAGGCCAAGAAATTTCACGAACTTGTTTATCTTGTAAATAAGAGCCTGAAAAAACCGGTACCTCCAGCCGATCTTCATAACGCTCGGCCATCTCAACTTCAGCATGCTTAACCGACTTCAAGCGCGCCAACATGGCTTCATAAATTGGCCGTCCCCCACAAACATCAACTAAAAGATAGGCAATAATTGCGACAACGGCCAAAGGCATCAGGTGAGATAAAGAACCCACCATTTCGGTAATTAGTAAAATTGCCGTAAATGGGGCTTTACTGATACAAGCAAAATACCCTGCCATAGCATACACCACAAAGTTTGCGACTAAATATGTAGGCAACAAACCTAAGACCACTAAAAGTTGACCATATAAGGCACCGATAATCGCCCCCAAGGTGAGAATCGGTAAGAAAATTCCGCCGGGTAAACCAGAGCCATATGATAGCGTCGAAAATAGCAAGCGTAAGACAAACATCCCTAATAAAATACCTAAACCAGGTACTTGTTGGCCAAAAGAGACAATTAACCCATTCCCACCGCCTAAAGTTTGTGGCCAGTAGAGTCCGATGGGAAGAACTAATAGAAGCGGTACAATACTATCCAAAATGGCTGGCCAAAAGCGGTACTTAGCGTAAACCTTTCCCACATTGAGAGTTAAATATTGATATAAATACCCCAAAGCTCCTAATAACAGTCCCAATAATAATAAGTACGGATAATAGCGAATAGGCAAGGCATATTGATGCTGCATGTGCAAGACCGGTGTCAAACCGAAAATACTCATCGAAACTGCATTCGCCGCTAAAGCTGCTGACAATGCGGTCATCCAAACTAAAGGAGAAAAATTATGGTACACTTCTTCGATGACAAAAAGCGTCCCCGCAATCGGCGCATTAAAGGCGGCGGAGAGACCTGCTGCAGATCCTCCTGCAATTAACAATCGCCGGCCAACACCGTGATGATTAGTTTTTTCGGCAAAACCTTGCCCGACCATGGCTCCTAATTGAATGGAAGGACCTTCCCGTCCCAGAAAAAGTCCAGGCGCAATGGCCAAAACCCCGCCAAACCATTTGCGCCATAAGACTGACCACCATTTTTGTTCTAAAAAACCACTTAATTGACCTTCTACTTGCGGAATTCCTGATCCTTTAATATTAGGCTCATCGTGGATTAAGCGCGCTTCAAGCAAACAAATCAAGGTAATAATTGGTAACCACACTAATAACCACCAAGGGTTAGTTTTAATTAAGCTATAAAAGTACACCGCGATTTGCGCTAATTCTTCAATAGCCTTTCGAAAAGCGGCCACAATAATCCCTGCTAAAACTCCAACTGCAACTCCCTTGCCAATGAAATGCAGACGACTGAAATCAAAATTTCTATTTTTTTCCACAAGTAATTCCTCCATCAAACAAAAAGAAACCGGAAAGATTTACATCCTTCCGGTCCCTTCTAACGCTTTAAGCGAATCTTATTTGTTTTCGATTGCTTCGCGTGCGTCTTCGCTGATGTTGTAGAATGATTGGATACCCTTGTATTCTGCAACATTTTCAGTCAATTGATCTTCAATACGCATCAATTGGTTGTACTTAGCAAGACGGTCAGTCCGGCTCATAGAACCAGTCTTGATTTGGCCTGCATTTGTAGCAACAACTAAGTCAGCAATAGTTGTGTCTTCAGTTTCACCTGAACGGTGTGAAACAACAGCTGTGTAACCAGCTTCCTTAGCCATTTCGATAGCTTCCATTGATTCAGTCAATGTACCGATTTGGTTAACCTTGATTAAGATTGAGTTAGCTGCACCCATCTTGATACCCTTAGCAAGGAATTGAGTGTTTGTAACGAAGAAGTCATCACCAACTAATTGAACCTTCTTACCTAAGCGGTCAGTAACAGTCTTCCAGTCATCCCAGTTGTTTTCATCGATAGGGTCTTCGATTGAGATGATAGGGTACTTGTTAGTTAAGCCTTCAAGGTAATCGATGAATTGTTCAGTAGTGAATTCTTCCTTAGTTGACCAACGTAAAGTGTAAGTCTTTGTGTTGTCATCCCATAATTCTGAAGAAGCAACGTCAACAGCAATCGCAATGTCCTTACCTGGCTTGTAACCAGCTGCTTCAATAGCTTGTACCAAGTATTGTAATGGTTCTTCGTTGTTTGCGAAGTCAGGTGCGAAACCACCTTCGTCACCAACAGAAGTAACCTTACCAGCTTTACCTAATAAACTCTTCAAGTTGTGGAAAGTTTCTGAACCCATCCGGATTGCTTCGGCAACAGTCTTAGCACCTACAGGCATAATCATGAATTCTTGGAAGTCAACCTTGTTGTCTGAGTGTGCACCACCGTTGATAACGTTCATCATTGGTGTTGGTAAGACGTGCGCGTTGAAACCACCTAAGTAGTTGTATAAAGGCATTTCTAATTCGTCAGCAGCTGCACGAGCAACGGCGATAGAAACAGCTAAGATTGCGTTAGCACCTAACTTACCTTTGTTTGGAGTACCATCTAAAGCAATCATGGCCTTGTCGATAGCAACTTGATCAGTTACTTCAAAACCAACAATTTCCTTAGCGATAACGTTGTTAACGTTGGCAACGGCCTTTAAAACACCCTTACCTTGGTAACGAGACTTGTCACCATCACGTAATTCAACGGCTTCGTGTTCACCAGTAGAAGCACCGGAAGGAACGATTCCGCGACCGAATGCACCTGCTTCAGTGTAAACTTCAGCTTCAACTGTTGGGTTACCACGTGAGTCTAAAACTTCGCGTGCGTAAATTTCTGTAATTGCAGACATTATTTAACTCTCCTTTGAGATAATTGACTTTGAGAAATTATTCTCTTACTTTGTATTCTAAAGGTTTATTGTGCTTTTTTCAAGCCTATTTTTGGTAGTTAACCAAGGCAAGGTATGATTCTGGAACTAATGAAGCACCACCAACTAAACCACCGTCGATGTCTTCTTTAGCCATTAATTCCTTCACGTTTTCAGGCTTTACAGAACCACCGTATTGAACGCGAACTTTGTCAGCAGTTGTTTGGTCGTATAACTTAGCAACTGTTTGACGTACTACAGCACAGATTTCTTGTGCTTGGTCAGCAGTAGCTGTCTTACCAGTACCAATAGCCCAAATTGGTTCGTAGGCGATTACTAAGCTGGCTACTTGATCAGCTGATAAGTCTTTCAAAGCTGCAGTAACTTGGTTTTCAACCCATTCTTCAGCTTTGCCAGCTTCACGAGTTTCCAAAGATTCACCACAACATACGATTGGTGTCAAACCGTTGTTGAAGATAGCGTGAGCTTTCTTGTTGATATCTTCGTCAGTTTCGTGGAAGTAGTCACGACGTTCTGAGTGACCAATAACCACGTAGTCAACGCCCATTTCTTTCAATACCTTAGGTGAAGTTTCACCAGTGAAGGCACCTTCATTTTCGAAGTAGCAGTTTTCGGCAGCAACTTTCAAGTCTGAACCTTTGGCAGCTTCTAATAAAGCTGGCAAGTCAACAGCTGGAGCAGCAATAACTGATTCTACATCAGTAGCTGCTGGTAATTGGTCTTTAACGGCCTTAACAAATTCTGCAGTTTGAACTGGGTTCATGTTCATTTTCCAGTTACCTGCGATAATTGGTGTACGCACTAATATTCATCCTTTCAAAATGAAAAATTCTTGATGGGGAGGCCAACACCTCCCCCGGGAGTCTCTCAGAGACTATTTTGGGGTAACAGATTATTTATCAGACACCGCAGCAACGGCTGGTAAAGTCTTACCTTCAAGGTATTCAAGTGATGAACCACCACCAGTAGATACGTGGCTGAACTTGTCGGCGATACCTAATTGCTTAGCAGCAGCAACTGAGTCCCCACCACCAACAATAGTTGTAGCATCTTCTAAAGAACCGATGAACTTACCAAGTTCTAAAGTACCCTTAGCGAAGTTAGACATTTCGAACACACCCATAGGTCCATTCCAAACAACTGTCTTAGCATCAGCCAAGTTTTGCTTGAATAATTCAATTGACTTTTCACCAACATCAAGGGCCATGTAGCCTGCAGGAATGTCGCCTTCAACTGTCTTAAATTCTGCGTCGTTAGCAAACTTGTCAGCTACCACGTTATCGATAGGTAAAACTAACTTGTCGCCAGCTTTTTCCATTAATTCCTTAGCTAATTCAATTTTGTCTTCTTCAACTAAAGAGTTACCAACTTCGATACCCTTAGCAGCGTAGAATGTGTAAGTCATTCCACCACCAATGATAACCTTGTCAGCTTTTGATAATAAGTGGTTGATAACACCAATCTTACTTGAAACCTTTGAACCACCTAAAACAGCCACGAATGGACGTTCTGGAGCATCAACAGCTTCACCTAAGAACTTGATTTCTTTTTCTAATAAGAAACCAGCAGCAGCAGGCTTACCTTCAGCCTTCATAGCTTCGGAAATACCAACGTTAGATGCGTGAGCACGGTGAGCAGTACCGAAAGCATCGTTCACAAACATGTCACCTAATGAAGCCCAGTATTGGCCCAATTCTTGGTCGTTACCAGATTCCTTCTTACCATCTAAGTCTTCGAAACGAGTATTTTCGAATAACAATACGTCACCATCGTTCATGTTAGCAATAGCTTCTTCTAATTGAGCACCACGCGTAACAGGTACGAAAGTTACAGGCTTACCTAATAAGTCAGCAAGCTTAGCAGCAACTGGACGCATTGATAAAGCAGCCTTATCTTCTTCAGTCTTAACCCGACCTAAGTGCGAGAATAAAATTGCCTTACCACCGTTGTCGATTACGTACTTAATAGTTGGTAATGCAGCCACGATACGGTTATCGTCACCAACAACACCATCTTTAACAGGTACGTTGAAGTCAACACGGATTAAAACTTTTTTGTCTTGAACGTTTAAATCTGAAACAGTAAGTTTAGCCATTAGTAGCAAACCTCCAATAAATTTGTGTGATTATAAAATCAAAAGAAAAGCGGGAGGAGTTGCCTCCCCCCGCCAAAATATTACTAGTATTAACTTAAAATTAAGCTAAGAAGCTAGCAAATTTTTCTAAAGTACGGATCATTTGAGCAGTGAAACCTGATTCGTTGTCGTACCATGCAACAGTCTTAACAACTTGGCCTTCACCTTCACCAACAACTTGTGTTTGTGTTGGGTCAAATACTGAACCAAATGATGTACCGATAATATCTGAAGAAACAACACCATCAGCGTTGTAACCAAATGATTCGTTACCTTCAGTAACAGCCTTAACAGCTGCGTTAACTTCTTCAGCTGTAACTTCTTTGTTAAGAGTTGCAACTAATTCAGTTAATGAACCAGTAATAACAGGAACACGTTGTGCGTGACCATCTAACTTACCGTTAAGTTCTGGAACAACCAAACCGATAGCCTTAGCAGCACCAGTTGAGTGAGGGATAGTGTTTTGAGCAGCAGCACGTGCGTTACGTACGTTACCACCACGGTCAGGACCATCTTGTAACTTTTGAGTTGCTGTGTAAGCGTGGATAGTTGTCATAGTACCAGCCTTGATACCGAAAGCATCGTTAACGGCCTTAGCTAAAGGTGCTAAACAGTTAGTAGTACATGAAGCAGCAGAAACGATTTGGTCGTCGGCTGTCAATGTGTCATCGTTAACACCGTAAACGATAGTCTTCATCTTACCTGCAGGAGCAGAGATTAAAACTTTCTTTGCACCGGCGTTTACGTGAGCTTGTGCTTTTTCAGCTGATGTGTAGAAACCAGTTGATTCAAGAACCAAGTCAACACCGTCGTTCTTAACCCAAGGAATGTTGTTTGCATCTGCTTCAGCATAAACAGGGATTTCCTTACCGTTAACAACCAATGCGTTTTCAGTTGCAGAAATTTCTGCATCAAATTGGCCGTGAGCTGTGTCGTACTTCAATAAGTGAGCCAACATAGCTGGTGAAGTTAAGTCGTTGATAGCAACAACTTCTAAGTTTTCTGAAGTTTCAGCAATACGACGGAAAGCTAAACGACCGATACGGCCAAAACCATTAATACCTACTTTTGTAGTCATTGTAGAATTTCCTCCTTTAGGAAATGAAAAAATTTATTTTAAAAAGCAATGCGACTAACATTACTCGTTTAAAATCTGTTGTGCGGCCCCTTGATCCGTCACCAGATAAGTTTGACGGGGAGCATGTTTCATATATGCAGCAATCGCCTTGGCCTTAGAGGCACCACCGGCAACAGCAAGCACACAGTCCATATCTGCGAGATCTTCCAATTGCAAACCAATCCTAGGGATCTTATAAACAATCTGCCCATCTTCATCGAAGAAATAACCAAAAGCCTCACTCACTGCTCGCTTATCCTGGAGCATTTTTACAACTTCTGGTGCCATCTCTCGCCGTTCAGCCATTGACATGGCTCCACCAATCGAATGGATGACGGCATTACTTTGCTTAATTAAGGAAACTACCGCTTGTACCGCCGGTTCCTTTAACAAAGACTGATAGGTACTCTCGCTTACCTGCTCTGGCACATACAACACACGGTGATGACCACCAGCGTTTTCAGCCATTTGAGCAGAAACATTATTGGCTTGAATGTCAATCCGTTCACCAATTCCGCCCCGCGCTGGGACAAAAGTTAGTTCCCGATTAACACTAATAGCTGGATTCAACCTTTTGGCAATAGCTGCCATAGTTGTCCCCCCCATTACAGCAATAATGTTCTCTCCTTCTGGCAGGAGCGTTTGTAATGTAGCACTCACGATATTACCCATATCATTCACTACTTGAGGTTGTGAATCGCTATCCCCAGCAACAATCAGACACCTAGCAATATCTAGTTTAGTAGCTAGTCTTGCTTCCATTTGCTGTAGACCAAGCAAATGGTCCATCAGGTGTGCCAGACCTTGAATTGTAGCTTGTCCCTTGGAGGTGATAATCATCCCGGACTTGGTGATAGCAATAAGCTCTTGCTTTTTTAAAAAATCGGTTTCCGTCCGCAAAACACGTTCGCTAGTATCGAGCGTCTGCGCTAATAAACGCCGCCCTACTGGTTGGGCCCAAGCGATGTTGCGTAAAATTGTAAACCGACGGCTCATAATTTCGACCATGTCTGGGGCGATTAACTCGATCCATTCTAATTCCTGGTGCATGTTATGGCCTCTTTCTCCGGGACGCCCAACGTCCAACCGTGTCATTCGGCGACCCAGTAAGTAAAAAAAACAAAGCGCAACAACGAATCTAATTTAATTTTAAACCGTTCTTACACCTCTCAATTACAATTCTATTATAGCATGGATTGAGTTTTTTGCAACTGTAAAGCCTTAGTTTTCTAGGGTGATTTCTACTTTCACCAAATCCCGAATTATATATGTGATAACACATCCGATATTTACAATAACCGAATTTCCATTCTTTTTAAAGCTTGATTAACAAGAAAAACTTAACTTTCTTTTCGTTTACTTGACCCAGCAATCCCAGCCGCTTCCCGATATTTGGCCACCGTACGACGAGATATCTTCACCCCCTGTGCATCTAAAGCCAGAACAATCTTTTGATCAGACAATGGCTTGCGCTTATCCTCATTTTCAATCAAGCGTAAAATTTCGGCCTTTACCTTGTCAACTTGTACATCTTGACCATTAACATTATGATAAACCGTCGCCTGGGTAAAGAAGGAACGTAATTCAAAGCTCCCAAAATCGGTTTGTAAGTACTTGCCATTAACCGCTCGGCTAATGGTCGATTCGTGCAATTGGAGTTTTTGTGCTAAATCGCGTAATAACCACGGTTTTAAGGGATGTTCGGCTTTTAAAAAGAAATCTTGCTGATAGCTAATAATTTCCTGACCAATACGCTTTAAGGTTTGCCCACGCATGGCAATAGCTTGAGCTAATTCTTGCAACTTTTCCTTTTGAGTTTGCAGATAGGCGGCTACCTCCTGGTCATCTTTACCCACCAAGTCTGCTAGATAACGTTCATTCAGTATAATTTCTGGTTGGGCATAACGAGTAAGCTGCAAGGCTAACTTCCCGGCCTCGGACTTGACAATCATATCTGGATAAGTATATTCGATTTCTTCTTGTTTATAGGCTGCTCCTGGGGCTGGAGTTAAAGTTTGTACATAGGCTAATAGATCTTCCAAGTCACTAACTCGACACGCATACTGGCTCGCTAAATATGTCCAATCTTTTTGGACAAAGGCTGCAAAATCCGCTTTTAAAACCTCCGCCGCTAGAAAATGGGCCTGTTCATCACGATTAATTTGTAGCAATAAGCATTCTTGTAAATCACGCGCCCCGATTCCAGGTGGATCTAACTCCTGGAGTAAGGTCAAAGCATCAAGCCAGGCTAGTTCGTCTTCTTGAGATAATTGAGCAAAGTCGAGTTGTAAGTAACCATTGTCATCTAAGTTATCAGCTAAATATAAAACTTTTTGTCGCAAAGGCGTAGCCCGCATAGTTAAATTAATTTGTTCTAAAAGATATTCATATAAACTTTGACTTCCCCGATCCTGGTAAACCTCTTGACGGACAGGTTCATCGAAGCCCTGACTTTTTTGGCGGTAGCTCACCGTCATTAGTGGATTAGCTAACGCCTCCTCTTTAACATAGTTACGGAGTTCTTCATTACTAATCCGTAAAACATGTAAGGAACGTTGCATATTTTGACTGAGGACTAACTTTTGGATTTGCGTTTGCTTTTGATTTAAACGATTTTCATACTGCATAAACTAACCTCTTTTCTTTTGGGTTTCTTACTATATTATTTTACCATAGGACACGACATGAATTTAAAGCGTTTTAGATTTTTTACTTTTGTCAAGCGTTATGTTTGACTTTATTTGACCAAGAGGTTAAACTAGCAGTACAAAGTTAAGAGTGCTAAAATAACCTTAACCAATTTGATTTTAGGAGGATTACTCATGAACTTAGTTCCTACAGTTATCGAACAATCAGCGCAAGGCGAACGCGCTTATGATATTTACTCACGTTTATTAAAAGATCGCATTATTATGGTTTCTGGTGAAGTCAATGACGATATGGCCAACGCTGTCATCGCCCAGTTACTTTTCTTAGATGCCCAAGATCCTGAAAAAGACATCTACATGTACATTAACTCACCCGGTGGTTCTGTTTCCGCAGGTTTAGCCATTGTAGATACTATGAACTTTGTTTCTGCTGATGTGCAAACCATCGTGATGGGAATGGCCGCTTCTATGGCTTCCATCTTCGCTACTTCTGGGGCTAAGGGCAAACGCTTTGCTTTACCACACTCAGAAATTATGATTCACCAACCATTAGGTGGTGCCCAAGGTCAATCAACCGAAATTCAAATCGCGGCAGAACACATTTTAAAGACTCGCAAATTAATCAACGAAATGTTGGCTGCTGGTTCTGGACAACCAATCGAAAAGGTTAACCAAGATACTGAACGTGATAACTTCATGACTGCTCAAGAAGCCGTTGAATACGGCTTAATTGATGGCATCATGGAAAATAAAAAGAAATTAAGCTAACCTCTAATTTATGTACCAAAAAGGCTGTGGACAAAAATCCACAGCCTTTTTTAGGCAATTTCTTGATCCTCACGTAATTTTTGCGCATATTCATTTAGTTTACGTAAACGGTGGTTGACCCCTGACTTAGAAATTGGACCCCCTTCGACAAAGTTTCCCAACTCTTTAAGCGAAACTTCTGGGTGACTAATCCGCGCCTTGGCCACGGCTTGGAGTTTTTCTGGAAGCTTTTCGAGCCCAATATTTTCGTCAATATAAACAATATTATCAATTTGACGCTTGGCCGCATCAGCGATTTTATTCATATTGGCCGTTTCACAATTTACAATCCGATTAACTGAGTTACGCATATCCCGCACAATCCGCACATCTTCCAGCTTCAACATGGCATTCGTAGCGCCAATCAAAGATAAGAAATCAGCAATTTTTTCTGCTTCCTTCAAATACGTAATGTAACCACTACGCCGGGCGGCTTTACGCGCGTTGAGACCATAATTATTCATCATTTGACAAATGGTGTCATTATGGTCTTCATACAAGGAATAGATTTCCAAGTGGTAGCGACTAGTTTCTGGATTATTCACTGAACCAGCAGCTAGGAATGCTCCCCGTAAATATGACCGCACCTTGGCATCGTCATCCAAGAACTCCATCGGAACTGTCTCCTTAATTTGGAACATATCTAAAATATCCAAATCTTTGAGCACATAATCCGAACCTGTCTTCAAGCGTACAATATAAAAATTATTCTTCTTCAGCTTCATCTTGCGCCGTACTAACAACTCACTTTCAACCGAATAAAATTGTTTCAAGAGTTGATAAATTCGCCGCGCAATCGCCGCATTTTCAGTTTGAACATTCAAAACAAAGTGGTGGTTAACAATGCTTAAAGATCCATTCATCCGAATCAAGGCCATTAACTCCGCCTTGGCATTGCCAAAGTGAACTTCTAGCGTGGTCAGCTCTTTTTTCACTTCACTTGCATAAGACATAAAAGTCTCCTTTCGTTATTAGAAGCGCTTTTGTCCCGCCAATCGCATTAATTCCGTCACAACTTTTTGACCATCATGAAAGACCCCTTGGTCGCGTAAAAGTAAAAAGTCATCTGAAATCACCTTGCAACCCTGAGCTCTGAGCGCTTTGAAATCATATTTAACTTGATATAAGTATTCGTCATATTTTTGACGGTCTAAATAATCATTAGGTACCGGTTGGGTATTAACGAGCACCGTATCAATAAAGTTTTGGCCTAAATGGCGATTTAAAACTTCCACATGTTGAGCATCACTGAAGCGCTCCGTTTCACCTTTTTGGGTCATGATATTGCAGATATAAATTACTTCAGCCTTCGTTTGGCAAACGGCTTGGCCTACATTTTCAATCATCAAATTTGGCAAAATACTGGTAAACAAACTACCCGGTCCCATCACAATTTGATCGGCTTCCATAATAGCATCAATTACCTCTTGACGTGCTCGGGGCTTGGTGCCATCCTCAGTTGTTACCCAAACTTTTTCAATCGTCTTGTTAGCTTGAGAAATTTCTGACTCACCCGCCATTTCGGTACCATCACTGAAATGTGCATGTAGTGTTAAAGCCTGGTTAGCCGCCGGATAGACATGGCCATCAACTTGCATCATTTCGGCTAATTCTTGCACAGCATTAAAAATCCCATCTTGATCCATTTCGGCTAAAGCGGCAATAATCAAGTTCCCAATTGCATGTCCCGAAAAGAATTGATCAGTGGAATCAAAGCGATACTGAAAAATCTTTTTAAACTTTTCTGGTAAATCAGATAAGGCTACCAAAACATTACGAATATCTCCTGGGGGCACCACATTAATATAGTCGCGAATAACCCCAGAAGAGCCACCATCATCTGCAACGGTTACGACCGCCGTGACCTCAGCTTTCTGTTTGTGCAACTCCCGTAAAACAACAGGTAAACCAGTTCCCCCACCAATCACAACAATTTTGGCGCGATGACTTTTTCTCCTAATCATGAACGGTTTACCGTCTCTTTACGCTTATTCATATCACGATGTGAAATTTTAACGGGATAATCAGCTTGTAAGGCCTCTCCAATTCTTTGCGCCAAGGCTACTGACCGGTGTTGTCCTCCGGTACAACCAATGGCAATTGTCACACTCGACTTTCCCTCTTTTTGATAGCCAGGCATAACAGTCATCAAAAGTTGCATAAATCTTTGATAGAATTCTTCCGTCGTCGGTGAATCCATTACATAATTATTGACGCCCTGGTCGAGCCCCGTTTTATCCCGATATTCCGGTACATAGTAGGGGTTCGGCAAGAAACGAACATCCATAACAATATCAGCGTCAATCGGTAAACCGTACTTAAATCCAAAAGACATCACTTCCACATGGAAAGTTTTTACTTGACTAGAAGCAAAATTATGAGAGATTTCCTCTCTTAATTGTCGCGGTGATAACTTACTAGTGTCAATCACTAATTGTGATTGGCTCCGCAAAGGAGCTAATAATTCTCTTTCTAATTTAATCCCATCTAAAACCCGACCATCCATGGATAAAGGGTGGGAACGGCGCGTTTCCTTATAACGAGCAACTAATTCTTCGTCAGAAGCATCCAAGAATAAGACGCGCGCACTGATAGCGTCACTTTCTTCTAACTGAGAAACCATTTCGCTGGCCTGGTCAAAAAAAGCCCGCGAACGGAGGTCAACAACCACCGCAACCTTCTTAATTTTTCCTGATTCACGCACTAATTCCAGGAACTTAGGCAGTAAAGCTGGGGGTAAATTATCAATACAAAAGTAACCTAAATCTTCAAACGATTGGGTAGCAACGGTTTTCCCCGCGCCACTCATTCCTGTTACGACGACGACTTCAAATTTATTTTGGTCTGCCATTTTCGTCACCCTTTCTGCCCGTAGGCATTGACATATCTTTTCTTAGCATAACATACCGGGCGTGTCATGAAAAGTCTTTCACCTCAAACGCAGTCAAAAAACATTAAAAAAAGCAGACCCTAAGGCCTGCTTTTTACCATTAATCAACAACTTTACGGTCGAATGGATCAGAGGAAATACCTTCCGCTAAAATCTTCTTGCACCATTCTTGAGCAGAGAACAAGGAGTGGTCACGATAGTTGCCACAAGACTTAATATCTGTACCCTGCACATCTTCCCAAGTCGCATCCACAATTTCTTGTAAAGAAACCTTTAAGGCTTTAGCGACTTCAACGGTATCGTGTTTGCCCCAAGTAATTAAGTGGAAACCTGTCCGGCAACCAAATGGTGAGCAGTCAATAACTCCATCCAAGTGGTCACGAAGGTAGCCCGCTAACATATGTTCAATCGTGTGTAAACCAGCCGTTGGGATTGCATTTTCATTTGGTTGCACTAAACGTAAATCGAAATTTGAAATTTCGTCGCCCTTAGGTCCATTTTCCACGGTAATCAAGCGTACGTATGGTGCCTTCACTGCAGTATGATCTAATGTAAAACTTTCAACTTCTGCCATAAAATCTTACCTCTTTTCAATTCAATAACTTAACTCTACCACTTTAATCTTCTTTTTCCAAGAGAGGTTTGAGGTATTGACCAGTGTAACTTTCCGGTACTGTGGCAACCTCCTCTGGAGTTCCGGTCGCAACAATTGTTCCGCCCCCTTGACCTCCTTCAGGTCCAAGGTCAATTAAGTAATCCGCTGTCTTAATTACATCTAAGTTGTGTTCAATCACTAAAACCGTATTACCCTTGTCAACCAAGCGCTGAAGAACTTCTAAGAGACGCTTGATATCATCGGTGTGTAAACCGGTTGTTGGTTCATCCAGAATATAGAAGGTCTTCCCATTAGACTTCCGACGTAATTCGGATGCCAACTTCATTCTTTGAGCTTCCCCTCCAGATAAAGTCGTAGCTGATTGTCCTAGCGCCACATAACCCAACCCAACATCTTTGATAGTTTGCAGTTTGTGAGCAATCTTGGGGATGGCCCCAAAGAAATCAAGCGCTTCTTCAACCGTCATTTCTAAAATTTGTGCAATATTCTTGCCCTTATATTCAACTTCCAAAGTTTCGGAATTATAACGCGTGCCATGGCAAACTTCACATGGCACATAAACATCTGGTAAGAAGTTCATCTCAATCTTGATAATCCCGTCCCCTTTGCAAGCTTCACAGCGTCCCCCCTTAACATTAAAAGAAAATCGCCCTTTATTGTACCCCCGCAATTTAGCTTGATTAGTTTGCGCAAAGAGCCCGCGAATATCATCAAAAACACCGGTATACGTTGCTGGGTTGGAACGTGGCGTCCGACCAATGGGACTTTGGTCAATGTTAATGACCTTTTCCAAATTTTCTTCCCCACTAAAAGACTTGAACTTACCTGGTTTTTCGTTGGCGTGATTTAAACGACTGGCCAAAATTTTTTCCAGAATCATATTAACCATGGTGGATTTCCCAGAACCAGAAACCCCAGTAACTGCAATAAACTTGCCTAATGGAAAATCAACATTTAGATTCTTGAGGTTGTTTTCTTGCGCCCCTTTTAGATGTAAGAACTGGCCATTACCGGTTCTTCTTTCAGTTGGAACTGAAATTGACTTCTTACCCGATAAATACTGCCCCGTCAAAGACTTACGGGAACGCGCCACCTGTTTAGGTGTTCCAGCAGCCATAATTTGTCCCCCCGCTTGACCAGCTCCTGGACCAATATCAATCAAGTAATCCGCAGCCCGCATGGTATCTTCGTCGTGTTCGACTACAATCAAAGTGTTACCTAAATCGCGCATCTTCTTTAAAGAGTCTAGTAAACGGTCGTTATCCCTTTGATGCAAACCAATTGATGGTTCATCTAAGACATACATTACCCCAGATAAATTCGAACCAATTTGAGTTGCCAAGCGAATCCGTTGAGCTTCCCCCCCAGAAAGGGTGCGACTAGCACGACTTAACGTCAAATATTCCAAGCCAACGTTTTTCAAGAAAGTTAAACGGGAATCAATCTCCTTTAATATTGGTTCTGCAATGGCTTGCTTTTGAGCAGAAAATGTCAGACCTTCAAAAAAGTCTAAACTATCACCGATAGCGTAGTCGGAAACTTCCCCGATATGTTGGCCGTCGATTTTAACTGCTAAAGCTTGGTCGTTTAAACGGTAGCCATGACAGGTTTGACAGGTCAAACTTTGCATATATTGGCTCATCACTTCACGAGTAAAGTCACTATTAGTATCGTGATAACGGCGGTTAACATTATTGATAACCCCTTCAAATTCGGTATCCATATCCCGTAAACCAAAGTCACCATTGAAATGAAAGTGGAAAGTCTTACTACCCGCACCATAAAGAACTGTGTCTTGATCTTTTTGAGGCAGGTCTTCAAATGGTGTGTCTAAGTCAATACCAAAGGCCTGACATGCCTGTTCTAAAAAGGCGGGATAGTACTTAGAAGAAATTGGATTCCATGGTGCCATAGCACCTTCCCGCAAAGTCTTACTTGGGTCCGGAACCACAGCATCGAGATCAACTTCTAATTTCGTCCCTAAGCCATCACAATCAGGGCAAGCCCCAAAAGGTGCATTAAAAGAAAAGAGTCTAGGTTCTAGTTCGCCAATTGTGAAACCACAATAAGGACAAGCAAAGTTTTCGGAAAACTGCAATAATTCACCATCAATAATTTGCACGGACGCGTAACCATCACTAAGACGTAAGGCTGCTTCAAAAGAGTCAAAGAGACGAGAGCGAATCCCATCCTTAATGACAATCCGGTCTACCACAACATTAATATCGTGTTTTTGATTTTTGTCCAGCTCAATGACATCTCCGACTTCATAGTTTTGACCATCAATTTGCAAACGGACAAAACCTTGTTGCGCTATTTTCTCGAGTATTTTTTTATGTTGACCTTTTTTACCACGAACAACTGGTGCCATAATCATTAATTTCGTTCTTTCCGGTAATTCTAACACTCGGTTAACCATTTGTTCTGGTGATTGACTTGTAATTTCACTGCCATCATTGGGACAAATTGGAGTTCCAACTCTTGCCCATAGAAGTCGTAAATAGTCATTAATCTCCGTCACAGTCCCCACTGTTGAACGGGGATTTTTAGAAGTTGTCTTTTGGTCAATTGAAATTGCTGGCGAAAGACCATCAATCGAGTCCACATCTGGTTTATCCATTTGCCCCAAAAATTGCCGTGCATAAGCCGACAAGCTTTCCACATAGCGTCTTTGTCCTTCGGCATAGAGCGTATCAAAAGCTAGAGAACTCTTACCAGATCCTGATAACCCCGTTACAACCACTAGTTTATCTTTAGGAATATCTACATCAATATTTTTTAAATTGTGGGCACGTGCCCCACGTACTTTAATTTTATCTTGTGCCACGCTTTTACCTTCTTAATCTAATTGCATCTGTAATTCCATAATCGTATCCCGCAAACGGGCAGCTTCTTCGAAGTCCAATTCTTTGGCGGCAGCCTGCATTTGGGTTTGAAGGTTCTTAATCAAGTCCGCCTGTTCAGCTTGCGTCAAGTTACTCAAATCAACATCCGTGGTCAATTCCTCACGCTTACCACTTTCTTTGTTGGTAACTGTAATATTGGCCCTGATTTCCTTCTTAACAGTCTTTGGTATAATACCATGTTCTTCATTGTAAGCCTCTTGAATGCTTCGCCGCCGTTTGGTTTCATCAATAGCTGCTTGCATTGAATCAGTTATCGTATCGGCATACATAATTACATGACCATTCTCATTTCGAGCAGCACGTCCAATCGTTTGAATCAAAGAACGCTCATTGCGTAAGAAACCTTCCTTATCGGCATCTAAAATCGCAATCAAAGATACTTCTGGAACGTCAATTCCTTCCCGCAAAAGGTTAATTCCAACCAAGACATCGAACTTACCCAGACGTAAATCACGAATGATTTCTGTTCGTTCTAAGGTTTTGATGTCTGAGTGCAGATACTTAACCTTAATGCCAAGCTCTTTAAAGTAATCAGTTAAGTCTTCAGCCATCTTCTTGGTCAAAGTAGTCACAAAGACCCGCTCATCTTTTTCAACCCGCGCATTGATTTCGCCAACTAAGTCATCCATCTGTCCCATAATTGGCCGTACTTCAATTTCTGGATCCAAAAGCCCTGTTGGCCGAATAATTTGTTGCACCACCGTCTTAGTCTGTTCCATTTCATAAGGACCAGGAGTTGCTGACATATAGATAATTTGGTTAACATGTTGTTCAAATTCCGCTAATTGTAATGGCCGGTTATCCAAAGCAGAAGGTAGCCGAAAACCATAATCAACTAACATTTGTTTACGTGAACGATCCCCATTGTACATTCCCCGAACTTGAGGCATAGTCACATGTGATTCATCCACCACAATTAAAAAGTCATCAGGAAAGAAATCTAACAAGGTATAAGGTGGTTGCCCAGCTTTGCGACCATCCATATGGCGAGAGTAGTTTTCAATGCCCGAGCAGTAACCCATTTCCTTTAACATTTCAATATCATAGGTTGTTCTTTGCTTTAGACGTTGAGCTTCCAAGAGTTTTCCATCTTTTTCTAATTCAGCCACTCGTGCAACTAATTCAGACTCAATCCCAGTGATAGCGGTTTCCAAACGTTCATCATTTGTCATAAAGTGCGTCGCCGGAAAAATCGCTACATGGTCCCGATCGCCATAAACTTCACCTGTTAAAGGGTCAACTTCACGAATCCGATCAATTTCGTCACCAAAAAATTCGACTCGCAACGCCTTATCGTCTCGGGCAGCTGGGAAAATTTCTACCACATCACCACGTACGCGAAAACGCCCCCGCTGAAAATCAATATCATTACGATCATATTGAATTTCAACCAATTGAGCTAAAAGTTTACTCAAATCAATTTCTTGACCAACACGCAAGGATAAGGTGTGTTCTTGATATTCATGTGGATCCCCTAAACCAAAGATGGAAGAAACTGAAGCCACTACAATCACATCATTGCGTTCTAGTAGTGAAGAAGTCGCTGAGTGACGTAACTTATCAATTTCATCATTGATACTAGAATCCTTTTCAATATAAGTATCACTGGAAGGTACATAAGCTTCAGGTTGATAGTAGTCATAGTAGGAAACAAAGTATTCCACTGCATTATTGGGAAAAAATTCTTTAAACTCAGAATACAGCTGGCCCGCCAAGGTCTTATTATGCGCCAAAACCAAGGTCGGCTTATTGACGTTCTTAATAACATTAGAAATTGTAAAAGTCTTCCCAGTCCCCGTAGCACCTAATAAAATTTGCGCCTTTTTACCAGCTTTAATTCCAGCGCTTAGTTCCGCTATCGCCACTGGTTGATCTCCAGTGGGTTGATAAGGAGCTTGTAAATCAAATTCTCGTTTGGCTTGTCGTTCAATCACAACACGGCCTCCTCTCGTTAGCACTTAGCTCATTTAATCTTCGCTTATCATACCACAATCAACCTTTTTTCTCACACATTTTGCCTATTATCACCCGCAAGCCTTCTAGCATTAAGCAACATACTGTAACCCAGACACATAACTAATAGCAAAATAAAAACAGCTACCCGTAAGTAACTGTTTTCAATCTTTAATTAAGCATTTACAAAAGCATTGATGTCGGCTTCAAAGTTATCACGCTTAGCCAAGGAAGCTTCTTGACTATCAGCTTGCGTCCCAATGTAGAATTTAATCTTTGGTTCAGTCCCAGAAGGACGTACCGCAATCCAAGAGCCATCTTCTAAGATGTACTTCAACACATTTGATTTTGGCAAGGTCATTTCTTCGCTGTGACCATCAGCGAAAGTTTTCGTACTTAATTCAAAGTCTTCTAAAACTGCGACTTTTTGCCCACCAAAGCTATCTGGGGCTTCATTTCTAAATTTCGTCATCAAGGCTTTAATTTGGTCAGCGCCTGAAATCCCATCAAATGTGTGCGAAATAGTCTTTTCAGAGAAGTAACCATATTTTTGGAAGAGTTCTTGTAAACCATCGTAAAGGTTCTTACCTTGTTTCTTGTAGAAAGCTGCGACTTCAGCTAACATAACCAAAGATTGGATGGAGTCCTTATCACGTACAAATGGACGTACCAAGTAACCATAACTTTCTTCAAATCCCATCATAAAGGTGTGGGCGTTGGTATCTTCAAAGTGCTTGATTTGTTCGGCAATAAACTTAAAACCAGTTAAAACATTAATCATTTCAACGCCGTAACTTTCAGCCACCTTCGTTGCGAATTCACTAGAAACAATAGATTTTACAGCAGCAGCGTTTGCTGGTAAAGAGCCAGCTTGCTTGTGAGCCGTTAAAATGTAGTTTAACATGATGGCGGCAATTTGGTTACCCGTTAAGAGTTTGTATTCACCATCTGGTTGACGAACAGCCGCTCCTAAACGGTCAGCATCAGGGTCTACCCCGACTAAGAGGTCGGCCCCTTCTTTTTTACCTAACTTAATAGCCAAATCAAAAGCATCAGGATCTTCAGGATTAGGTAATTTAACCGTGGAGAAGTCTGGGTCTGGTTGAGCTTGTTCAGGTACCAAAGTAAAGTCTTCAAAACCGGCTTGACGTAAGGCTTTTTCACCTAACATTGCCCCAGCCCCGTGTAATGGGGTAAAGACTAACTTCATAGTTTTACCTTCTTCATCCACCAATTCACGATTGATTGTCACCGCCTTTAATTCATCCAAGTAAGCTTGGTCAACTTCGCCACCAATAACTTTTAAAGTTCCATCAGCAATTAAGGCATCTTTATCAGCTACTTCAATGGCAAAAACATCTTCGATTTGACGAATGTATTTGGTAATCAAATCAGATTCTTTGGGTGGCATTTGGGCCCCGTCTTCACCGTAAATCTTGTAACCATTGTATTGCTTAGGGTTGTGACTAGCAGTAATCATAATCCCAGCATAAGTGTGTAGGTGGCGAACGGCAAATGATAATTCAGGGGTTGGACGTAAACTTTCAAAAACATATGTAGGAATCCCTGCTGCTCCTAAGACGCGAGCTGCTTCAAATGCAAAGTCTTGAGAGTGGTGACGAGAATCGTAACTAATGGCTACCCCACGGTCACGCACTTCTTTGTCTAAGGTGTGCATGAAGGAAGCTAAACCAGCAGTTGCTTGCCGGACAGTATAGATGTTCATCCGGTTTAAACCAACTCCTAACACCCCTCGCATCCCCGCGGTTCCAAATTCAAGGGGGGCATAAAACGCATCTTCTAGAGCTTGGTCGTTACCAGCCAAAGCATCTAGTTCTGTACGTAATTCTGCATCCAAATCTTTGTTGTCTTGCCATACTTGATAATTTTCTTTCCAACTCATAGCAATCTCTCCTTGTAATGTGTCTTACACACTTTTTTCTTACAAAATCTATCTCAAATTTTATTATATCACATCTCCTAACTAATGACTGTCAAAATTTAAAATCGCTTACAGCTAAAAACTTTGATTTTATTCGAATAAAAAACGACTCCCAAAAGAAGTCGTTTCATACTGATTTTTAATCATTCAAACTTTCAATGTAGTTAAAGGCTTGTTGACCGGCAATTCCACCGTCACCAACAGCCGTTGTAATTTGCCGTAAGTCTTTCTTACGTACATCACCTAAGGCGTAAACTCCAGGAATCTTAGTTTCCATCTTATCGTTAGTTTCAATCCAACCTTGTTCATCAGTAATGCCCAAGTCCTTAAATGGAGCGGTCATTGGAATGATTCCCACGTAGATAAAAACTCCATCTGTGGCAACTTCACGTTCTTCTTCAGTCTTGACGTTTTTTACCTTAACACCTGTCACTTTTTGACCATCACCTAAGATTTCCGTGACAACACTATCCCAAGTGAAAGACATCTTGTCGTTGGCAAAAGCCCGGTCTTGAATGACCTTTTGTGCCCGCAATTGATCACGACGGTGGATGACATTAACATTACTTGCATGTTGTGTTAAATAAGTTCCTTCTTCAATCGCGGAGTCTCCCCCACCAATTACGACTAATTGCTTATTTTTAAAAAAGGCCCCATCGCAGACTGCACAGTAAGATACCCCGCGACCACCGTATTCTTCTTCACCAGGCACACCTAGTTTACGGTGTTCAGAACCTGTCGCAATGATTACAACAGGGGCAGAAAATTCTTCACTATCAGTCTTAACAATTTTATTTGGGCCGTCAACTGTCACAGATTCAACACTACCGTAGGCATATTCAGCTCCAAAACGCGTTGAAGAAGTATACATTTTTTCAGCTAAGTCTGGTCCCATAATAGATTCAAATCCTGGGTAATTTTCAACTTCAGCCGTATTATTCATTTGACCCCCGTAAATCCCACGATCCAACATCAAGACCTTCAAATTAGCACGGGACGCATACAATGCAGCCGTCATCCCCCCGGGACCTGCTCCAATCACAATTACATCATATTGCTTTGCCATTACTCCATTCCTTCTCTCATTTTAATTTTCTTTATTATAACTTACTTTTTGTTAGTAAGCAACTTATTTGTTTTTAGCTGCTAGATAGGCAGGATTTAAGGGATTATAGTAGCGACGGTATGCCCAAATGCCTAGAGCAATAATAATGAAAATTACCGATAACCACTGTGAGACACGTAAAGGTCCTAGCATAAGACTATCCGTTCGCATCCCTTCAATCACGAAACGACCACAACCATACCATATTACATAACTTAGGAAAATTTCCCCTTGTTTAAAAGGTAACTTATGTCGCAGACTAAACAACAATAAAAATCCTAGCACATCCCACACAGATTCGTAAAGGAAAGTTGGCTGGTAATAAACACCATCAATCCGCATTTGATTAATAATAAAGGATGGTAAGTGCAAGCCTTGTAAAAAGGTCAAAGTCGTTGCACGCCCGTGCGCTTCTTGATTCATGAAGTTTCCCCAGCGACCAATCCCTTGCGCTAAGATTACCGTTGGTGCAATGACATCTAGGAATAACCAGGGGGAGATTTGCTTACGCTTAGTAAAGATTACAAGAACTAATAAGGCCCCTAATAATCCACCATAGATAGCAATGCCTCCATCCCAGATACGAATAATCTCACCAGGATGACTCGCATAATAAGACCACTGGAAAATCACATAATAAAGACGGGCTGCAATAATCGCACTAGGTAAAGCCCAGAGTAAGAAGTCGTAAAAATCATCTTCTGCCAAACCACGTCTCTTACCTTCACGTACCGATAAAATGACCGCTATCACCACTGCACAAGCAATAATCAAACCATACCAACGTACGGTAAAGGGACCAAAACTTACAAAAATGGGGTTTAAGGTGGCTATATTTTTAATCACACCATCACCTCTAATTGTTAGCCGAATTTTCTTGAATTAATTGGTTTAAGTTTCTTTCAAAGGCTTGGGTAGCATCATACCCCATAGTCTTAGCCCGATAGTTCATGGCCGCTGCTTCAATAATAATGGCCATGTTCCGCCCAACTTTAACAGGAATGGTAATCTTTGGCAAGTTAACATCAAAGATTTGGACATATTCTTCCCCGCTTCCAAGACGGTCAAATTGCTTGTCCTTGCTCCAATTTTCTAAATGAACGATGACATCAATCCCAGCTGATTGACGCACAGCGCCGGCTCCAAAGAGATTCATAATATCAATAATCCCCACCCCACGAATTTCGAGAAGATGACTGAGGATTTGTGGTGCTGAACCAACAATGGTTTGTTCATCTTTTTGATAAACTTCTACCCGATCATCGGCAATTAAACGGTGGCCTCGTTTAATTAAGTCCAAGGCAGTTTCTGATTTACCAACTCCAGATTCACCGGTAATTAGAACTCCTAAGCCGTAAATATCAACCAAAACCCCATGCAAGGATTTTCTTTCTGCCAAACAAGCTTCTAAGAAATCCGTCAATTTGGCTGACAAACGCGTGGTAGGTAACTTCGAACGTAAAATCGGGATATTGTATTTACGTGCTGCCTCTTCCATTTCTTCAGGTACCGAAAGATAACGTGAAATCAAAAAGCATGGTGTTTCTGGACCGCAAAGTCTTTCCATCACTTTTTTTCTCTCTTCTGCTGGCATCTTGTGGGCATAAGAAATTTCTGTCATTCCCAACAGTTGAATCCGTTCTTGCGGATAGTAGTCGAAATAGCCAGATAATTCTAAACCCGGTCGAGAAATATCACTAGTTGTAATTTTTCTTTCCTTGAGATATTTGGCCCCTGAATAAATCATTAAATCATTTTCTTTTGCCAGTTGTTCAACTGTCACAAAATTTGCCATAAAAAACACTCCTTAACCTCGATTAGTCATATAATCTGTGATAATTAGATTAACCCCACTCACAATTAAAGCCACAATAAAGGCTGCGCCAAAATTTTGGAAAGCAAAACCATTTCCTACAATGGTAGCTGTTAATTGTAGGATGAATCCATTAATCACTAAATAGAAAATCCCTAAAGTCATGAAAGTGATTGGTAAAGCAATTATCACTAAAATTGGCTTGACAATTGCATTCAACACTCCCATAACAAGTGCTGCTATAAAAGCATACCACAGATTCTCCACATGGAATAAATTAGGAAATAAGCCATTTACTGCAATAAAAATTACGGCATTAATTAATGTTCTTTGAATAAAACTCATCTTAACCTCTTATAAATCTCTTTCACGGGCATCGGTAATAATTGTACGTTTCTGCTGCTTAGTACTTGTTTTTTCATTTTTAGGTTTATCTTTTTGAAAAGAATACAAACTTTCGATAATATCTACCCATGAAATATTATCTTGATGGGGATTTAGTGGCACTAACCAAGCCAAAAGAGCATATAAGCCAACTGGTAGTAAGATTCCTCCAGGAAAAAAACTTGCACCAAGGCAAATTATTACGAAAGCCAACCGGACATATTTTGCTGGCCACTTAAAATAATCGGCAATTCCACCTAAAACTCCTGCTAACAAACGTTTCCGAGAACGATATAATTTTTTAGTCATCCTATCACTCCTTCGTATTACCTTGAGTTTACCGAGAAAACAGCTATTCTACCTAATAACTTGCTCATCTTTAGAAATTTTTCATTAAAATTCATCTTGAAAAAGCACCAAACCAATTTCATGTGGTGAGTCAGCATAAATGGCACTCCCCACTGCTCTTAAATCACCTGCATATGTCTTTACCCGCAAGCGACAATAAGCTGAATTTTCCTGTAAAGCCGCATATAAATTCTTTTCATTAGAAACTGGCACTTTGTTACACTCTAAAATAATATCCCCTGCCTGCAGACCCATCTTGGCCGCCGGGGTATCCTTACGTACAGCTAAGACTCGCACTCCTTCAGTCGTCTCGACATACCAATTATTAGCTTGATGATCTTTACGCCGTTCAAGTAGCCAACTAATAATACTTACTAAGCCCATAAAGCCTAAACCATAGGGGGCACTGACCGGCCAAATCAAAGCCATAATCGCTACAACAACCGTCAAGAGTAACAATACTTCTGTTTGTTTTTGATAAAAGATTAACGCTTCCTTGCTATCTTGTTTTAAGATTTGCATCCCCGCTGTAACCAAGAGTGGTAAGAAAAACAAACTGTAACTACTTTGGCCTAGATTAATCACCGGCCACCACGCAAAAATCCCCTGAATTTCATTTCCTGGTATCAAGACCAAGATTGGTGCCACCGCCATTTCTCGCCAGCGGTAAGTAGCCACGCGACGACCACGCTGACCATTTTTAACCAAAGGAAAGAAGTGTGCTACTTGCTTACTCGAAGCTAAAAATAGTCTTCCCAAAAGATATAAAATAGCTAGGACTAAAAAGGCACTGGCCATTATACTTCCGGACTGGCCTGGGTTAAGGTACAAAGCCACTCCACCAGTCAGTAAAATGGCATAGAAACTAAAAGCCCCACTACCTAATAAAAGACTCACAATAGTCACTGCTTCATAGGCATAGACCATTTTTGTCGTCAAGGTCAGGCCTAAAATAAAGGTTAATAACGTGCCGATTCCCCCTAGAAGTAAGCCGGTTTTTAAAAAGGTCCGTCCTTCATAAAAATCTTTTTCAATCGCAATACGAAACTGTTTGCGTTCCAGTTTAAGCCGGCGAAAGTATAGATAAATCACAGTTGCGATTGCCACCCACAAGGCCGGCTGAACTAGGTAAGTCAGCAAAGCTTTTAATACCATTATCACATAAATCCCTCATTTTCTCTTTTTTGTAATCCTTAACATCCCCATTATAGCAATTATTAAACCGAAAAAACAAAAAAATCCCACAAAAAATGGGATTTTCTTAATCTATTTTAGCCATTAATTTTCCATTGTAAGTAGCTGTTGATGAAAGGATCTAAATCGCCATCCATCACGGCTTGACCATTACCGGTTTCGTAATTGGTCCGGTGGTCTTTAACCATAGTGTAAGGGTGGAAAACATAAGAACGAATTTGCGAACCCCAACCAATATCCATTTGTTCTCCTTGGATTTGCGCTTTTTCCTTTTCTTTGGCTTCCATTTCCATCTGATATAACTTTGCTTTCAACATGCTTTCAGCCGTGGCTCGGTTTTGAAATTGGGAACGCTGAGCTTGACTAGATACCACAATCCCAGTAGGAATGTGAATCAAACGTACTGCTGAAGACGTTTTGTTGATGTGTTGTCCCCCAGCACCACTGGCCCGGAAAACTTCCATCTTAATATCTTCAGGACGTAATTCGACTTCCACCGAATCATCCAACTCAGGCATCACATTAACCGAAGCAAATGACGTATGACGCCGACCAGCTGAATCAAATGGGGAAATCCGTACTAAACGGTGAACGCCTCTTTCACTTTGAAGATAACCAAAAGCATTGAGACCTGAAATCATTAGAGTGACACTTTTAATTCCTGCTTCATCACCGTCTTGGTAATCAAGAACTTCAACTTTAAAATCATGTTGATCGGCCCAACGAGTGTACATCCGCAAAAGCATTGAACCCCAATCTTGTGATTCTGTCCCCCCAGCTCCAGGGTGAATTTCTAAAATAGCATTATTCTTATCATAAGGACCACTTAATAACATTTGTAGATGGTATTTTTCTAATTTCTCTTCAACTTCAGGAAAAGCTTGTGCTAATTCTGCTAAAAGACTTGGTTCTTCAGGCTCTTCTTTAAGCATTTCCAATAAGACATCTAATTCTTCGACCGCGTCTTCCAATTCATGAAAAGTATCGAATTGCGCTTTTAATTGATTATTTTCATTAATAATCTTTTGTGCTTCTTCTTGGTTATCCCAAAAAGTAGGCTCTAGCATTTTACCTTCATTAACTGCAATGCTCTGTTCAAGCTCATCTAAGTCAAAGAGACCCCCTAAAGTCAAGGATTTGGTCGTTCATCCGTGCGACCTCACGTTTGTAATCACTGTATTCCATTTTATGACCTCATTTAGAAAATAGCCTTTGCCCGCAAGCAAAGGCTATCGTGTTTTTAGCGCTTGATATCTTGACGAATCTCCGCCTTCAAGAAGAGACGGGTAACGTCATATTCAATATCACCAATCATTTGTTCAAACATGGTGAAACCATCAGATTGATACTCCACCAACGGATTTAATTGCCCGTAACCACGCAAACCGATGGCTTGACGTAACTGATCCATTTCATCAATATGGTCTGTCCACCGCGCATCAACCACCCGTAAAATTACTACCTTTTCGAACTCAAGCATCTGGGCTTGTTCAAAGAGCTGCTTGCGCTTAGCTTCGTAGTTTTCCTTCGCTCTTTGCATTAGGTAATCAACCATTTCAGCTGGTTTCTTACCAGCAAAGTCACTAACGGAAATTGAATCCTCATGAACCATCGCTGAACCAGCAAAGTCAACAATAGCTTGCAAGTTCCATTCACTCTTATCCCCTTGGGTGTGCATTTCTACTTGGTGTTCCACCGTCCGTTGAATCATAGGCATGATAACCCATTCTAGGGATTTATCTTCCATAATAACTTGTTGACGTTGTGCATAGATGACTTCCCGTTGTGCCCGCATTACATCGTCATATTGTAAGACTTGCTTACGAGTATCGTAGTTATTACCTTCAACCCGCTTTTGGGCCGATTCTACTTGCTTAGTAATCATCCGAGATTGAATGACGGCATCATCATCAGCGACTTTCATTCTTTCTAAGAAAGCCTTGATTCTTTCAGAACCGAAACGCAACATCAGATCATCTTCCAAAGAAAGATAGAATTGAGAAACCCCAGGGTCACCTTGCCGACCAGAACGTCCCCGTAACTGGTTATCAATCCGACGCGATTCGTGACGTTCCGTCCCAATCACGGCCAAACCACCAATTTCACGTACCCCAGGTCCCAACTTGATGTCAGTCCCCCGTCCGGCCATGTTAGTGGCAATTGTTACTGCCCCGCGTTGACCAGCATTCATAACGATTTCTGCTTCCTTAGCGTGATTCTTGGCGTTCAAGACCGCATGCGGAATATTTTCTTGATCCAATAAATGACTCAAGTATTCAGAAGTTTCCACGGCCACCGTACCGACCAAAACTGGTTGACCTGCTTCATGGCGAATTTTAATTTCTTCAACTACAGCAGCAAATTTACTCTTCAAGGTTGGGTAAAGCAAATCAGGTTTATCATCTCTGGCAATTGGCTTATTTGTTGGAATCGTAACAACTTCCATGTTATAAATTTCACGGAATTCTTCTTTTTCCGTCTTACCAGTTCCCGTCATTCCCGACAACTTCTTGTACATTCTGAAGAAGTTTTGGTAAGTAATATTGGCCATCGTCTTAGTTTCTTCTTGAATTTCGACTTGTTCCTTAGCTTCAATGGCTTGGTGTAAACCATCTGAGAAACGCCGTCCATCCATAATCCGTCCAGTAAATTGGTCAACGATCATAACTTCGCCTTCCCGAACCACGTAGTCCTTGTCGCGTAACATAATAAAGTTAGCTCGCAAGGCATTATCCAAGTGGTGGTTTAACGCTGTGTTATCTGGATCGTAAAGATTTTCTAAGCCAAAGTATTTTTCAGCTTTTTGAATCCCATCTTCCGTTAAAGCCACAGTCTTGGATTCCAAGTCAATTTTGAAATCATCTTCAGCAGTTAAAGTCTTAGCAAAGCGATCAGTCCGCGTGTAAAGTGTCGTTGTCCCAGTAGCCTGCCCGGAAATAATCAACGGTGTTCGCGCTTCATCAATCAAGATAGAGTCCACCTCATCGACAATCACAAAGTTCAAAGGCCGTTGGACCATATCTTCACGGTAAACTACCATGTTATCACGTAAGTAGTCAAAACCTAGTTCACTGTTAGTAGAATAAGTAATATCTGCATTGTAAGCTTCCCGCTTTTCTTCCGGTGACTTTTCGGAAATGTTCAAACCAACAGAGAGACCAAGCCAGTTATATAATTCACCCATTTCGGCGGCATCCCGCCCGGAGAGGTATTCGTTAACCGTCACAACGTGAACCCCATCACCGGATAAGGCATTAAGATAAACAGGCATTGTGGCTGTCAAAGTCTTCCCTTCTCCAGTTCGCATTTCCGCGATATTACCACCATGAAGCACAATCCCCCCGATAATTTGTACCCGGTAAGGATAAAGACCTAAGACCCGCTTTGCCCCTTCACGTGCAACTGCAAAGGCTTCTGGTAGCAACTGGTCTAACGTTTCTCCGTTTTGGTAGCGTTGCTTGAATTCAGGCGTTTTAGCCTGTAATTCTGCGTCACTCAATTTTTCATATTCTGCTGCATACGATTCAACTTTATCAGCAATTTTACCTAAGCGCTTTAATTCACGCTTATCACTTTCAACCCAGGTTTTTAAAAGGTTAGCCATAGAGCAATTTTCCTTTCTTTATTTATGATACTTTTTTCATCTTAGTAATTTCATCTATAATCGTATAGCTTTTTCAGTATACCATTAAATATTCTAACATTATTCTCACCTAAAGAAAAGACTCCGGCGCCTAAAAAGGCACCTCCTTCCGTAGAAGATGGTGCCTTCGCATTATTCAGATTTTAATCTTCATCGCCTGCTTCAATCAAGCCATAGCGGCCATCTTGACGACGATAAACAATATTGATGCCTTCAGTTTCAGCATCTTCGTAGATGAAGAAGTCATGACCTAACATGTCCATTTGTAAAATCGCTTCTTCGCTGTCCATTGGTTTCAAAGATACGCGTTTCGTCCGCACAACTTCAAACTTCTTTTCGTCTTCAGCTGGCTTTTCAGGGATTTCCGGCATTTGGAATTCCTTCACACCTTTTTCGCGTGACTTACGGTTAATCTTTGTCTTGTACTTGCGAATTTGACGTTCCAACTTGTCAGTTACCAAGTCGATACTACCGTACATGTCAGGAGAAGTTTCTTCCGCCCGTAATACCAGGTATGGCAATGGAATTGTTACTTCTACTTTGTACTTCTTGTCGGAGTACACCTTCAAGTTTACGTGAGCAATCGAATCACCGGCGTAATTAAAGAATTTTTCTAATTTAGAAAGTCTCTTTTCTACGTAGTCACGGATTGCTTCAGTAACTTCAATGTTTTCACCACGAACGTTAAATTTTAACATGGTAATCTCTCCTTTCGCCCCTGGCTTATTTCTAGGGGAGTTAGAGTTTTTTCTCTAACTTATCTACATCTTTATTATAATAGAAAGCGTTTTATTTTTCAATCTATATTCGAATTTTTTTATCCTTTTTTGTATTTTTTAAAGTTTCAACGACATAAAGTTATACTTCTCACATGTTTAGCTCCCTGCAAAAGTGCGATTTGGCGGGCATAATATAAGGTTCTTCCGGTTGTATAGATATCATCCACCAACAAAATATTTCGATTTTCTACTCGTGGTCCTCGATAAAGAAATGGTTGCTTACTTCGAAGACGTTCCTGGCGGGTTTTACGCGCTTGTTTAATCCGTCCTTGCCTTTGTTTCATCTGCAAGTCACAATGGTAATTCAGTCCTTCTAACCAGCCTTCCACCTGATTAAAACCACGTGTCGCCATGGTTTCTTCATCAACGGGAATAACCCAGAGGTCCCATTTTTTCAACGGATAATGTTGCTTAATATAGTGTTGAAACTCATCCTTAAAAGCCAAACGCAAATGATAATCCCCTTGAAATTTGTAGCGCTCGATGTAATCTTTCATCGCAGAAGTACGGTAAGTATACAAGGCACGATTTTTCAATAAACCGCCTTGACTTTTTTGCCAAGTGTGGCAATCTGGACATAATTCTGCCTTAGTCATTATGCGCCCACATCCTGGACAAATCGTTTCATTTAATAAAGGTAGAAATTTCTCATGACATTTACGACAAAGACGTTCTTGTTTAAGAGCTTGCCAGGATAAAAGCCACGCCAACGAAAAATGTTCCGGACAATTTTTTTCACACAGAATACATTTTCCCACCCAGCTGCGCCCCCTTTCGATTCATAAACTTAATTTGCCTTTGTGCTTCCCTGATAGCCGCATTTTTTCGTTGGCAAAAGAAAAGCACCTCACCGCCTGGCTTTTGAGCACTACGCCCAACCCGGCCCGCAATTTGTACCAGAGCCGCACTTGAGAAGGTCTGCTCTGCAGCTAACACCATCAAGTCCAAATTTTTAAAGGTTACTCCCCGTTCTAAAATGGTTGTCGTCACCAGAGCTTGCAGTTTGCCGCTTCTTAAGGCTATAACCTTTTCTAAGCGTTGTTCATCGGCTGCATGAACACTGGCTACGGCCAAATTGGGCAACGTTTGTTTAACCTTTTTTAAGACAGGCGCTAAATCAACAATTTTCGGAACAAAAATTAAGAATGGCGTTCCAGCTTGAAACCACTTCTTCAAATAATCTAGTGCTTTAGCAGGCAAGAGTTCTCGACGTCTGGTTTTGATTACTTGAATTTCTGGTAAAAGGTAACCATGAAAGCGTAAGGGTAAATAAGATACACTTAAATTTCGCCGAGCAACTTGCTTTTGAAGCTCCTTACCTGGTGTTGCGGTCAAATAAACCAAGGACCCTTTAGCTTTACAAGCATTTTGGGCTGCATAGGCTAAACCTGCATCTTGAGCAAAAGGAAAGGAGTCTACCTCATCAATAATCAGGAGATCAAAAGCCTGATAAAAACGTAATAGCTGGTGAGTTGTACAAATAGTTAGCTGACAGTAACTATAACTCATCTCACTTTTTCCATGTAATAAAAGAGGCTTAACTGTAAATGCTTCTTTTATACGCGGGTATAATTCTGTACACACATCTACTCGTGGTGAAGCCAAGCCAATGCGCATTTGTTTTTGAAGCGAATAGGCTAACGTTTCAAATAACATTTCAGTTTTTCCGGCCCCGGTGACAGCCCAAAGAAGATGATGACCACCATTTTTTACAACAGTTAATAATTCCCGAGAACATTGTTTTTGGAGCGGTGATAGTTGCCCTGACCATAAAAGTGGATTATGATTTAATTTGGGAAATCGATTCGGCTCCGGTATACTAATAAGGGTATCTAGCGTCGAAACACGGCCTAAACTTAGACAATGACGACAATAATAGTTTTGCTGGGGCAGGCAATCTTGCTTAGAAATCCGTTGCCCACAACGATTACAATAATAATGCTGCCTATGGCGATAAATAGCGGGGCGTTGCATAACTTGATTGCCATAAATTTCCGGATTTACTACTGGTATTTGACGGCCCCATAATTGCTTTAACATAAAATCACCTCATATATTAAATACGCAAAACAGAAAGGAATTAGCTTAAATTTATGGAATCTTTTTTAACAATCAAAGAAAATGCCAGTTACACCGCCATCATTAAGAAATCAGAATTCATTTGCCACATAGCTCGAACTGAAAACGAAACTGAGGCCTTAGCTTTTATTGAAAAAATTAATACTGAGCACCGCAAAGCCACGCATAACTGCTATGCCTATACTCTAGGCATGCATGACGAAATCCAACGAGCTAGTGATAATGGTGAACCTTCTGGAACCGCTGGAGTACCGATTTTGGAAGTCCTCAAAAACAACGAACTTCATAACGTGACCGCTGTCGTCACCCGCTACTTCGGGGGGATTAAACTAGGCGCTGGTGGTTTAATTCGCGCTTATAGTGGCACTACTGCCGATGCCATCAAAGAAATTGGGATAGTAAAAAAGACAGTCCAAACTGCTATTACTTTAAAAACCCCCTATCCTTTGCAAGGTAAGATGCAAAATTACCTGGAAGAACATGACATCAACCTACTGCAAACAGACTACGGCGTCGAAGTCGACTTTATCGTTGGAATCGATTCGCCACAAGTCGAAAACTTTTGTGCTCAAATCATCGATATCTTCAATGCTAAAGTCAACTATGAAATTGGTGACGAAAACTATGTTGAAGTTCCCGTTAACTAAAATAAGACTGTTCCAAACGGAACAGCCTTATTTTTTATTGGACGTATTTTTCTTATTTTTATCTGATTTGAATCCTAAAGCTAAGCGCTTAATCAAATTCAAAAGTGGTTGGCGATCATCACCGACCAACCCAATTAATTCCACAAAGATTTCCAAACCTACTAAAGTTGCCAGAGTTAATAAAAACGACCCAAGTAAACTGGAAAATGGATACAAGAAAGCAATCAGCGAGAAGATTAAAGCAATACCATAAATTACTAACACTGTTTGCCGGTGTGACAATCCCATTTGAATCAAGCGATGATGCAGGTGATGTTTATCTGCTTGGGAAATAGGTCGGTTATTTAATTTCCGCCGTAAGATGGCATAAACTGTATCCGTAATCGGAACCCCCATGATAACAACGGGAATTATCAAGGTAATAAAGGTAGCATTTTTTAAACCGGAGAGGGAAAAAATAGCCATCATAAACCCAATAAATAGGGAACCAGTATCACCTAAATAAATTTTAGCGGGGTTAAAGTTATAAGGTAAGAATCCTGCTAAGGCAGCAATTAAATTAAAAATCATGATTGAAATATATACGTTAGTAACATTAAGGAAAAAATACCCAGTTAAAGCACTGGTAAATAATGCGATAATTGAAACTCCTGTCGCTAACCCATCTAAACCATCAATCAAATTAACAGCATTGGTAATAGCCAAAATCCATAAAATCGTCACCGGAAAAGAAAGTAAACCTAGATTAACCGTCCCTACGAAAGGAAGGGTCAGCGTCGTCATCCGCACCCCCGCGGCAAAATAAACAACAAGCGCGGCTAAGAAAATTCCCAGCATCTTTTGGGCTGGCTTTAATTCAATCAAATCATCGACGACTCCCGTAAAAATCACCACAAGTTCGGCTAAAAAAAGTAGCCACATTTGTTTTTGCGGGTATTGGCTTTTCAGTAGGAAAAAGTTTGTTAAGTTAAAAGCTAAAAAGATAGCCAAACCACCCATCGTAGGCATGGCGACCTTATTAACTCGCCGGGCATTAGGCTTGTCCACGGCACCGATTTTCAGAGCTATTCTTCTAATAAATGGGGTTAGCACAGCAGATAGGACCAATGTTACTAAAAAGGCACCAAAGATACTATACATACACAGCCATCCTTATTCATATTTATAATTACATTCTCTTTCATCTTACCACATTTCTTAAAATTTAACCTTAAAATTCAAAAAAACTCTTCGCAAAAATTTGCGAAGAGTAGCACATTATTTTTTCAAATGATAGTTATAAGTCGAAATAATCACATTTTCGTGAGGACTTAGTGCTCGACGTAATTGTAACGCAGTTTGGTTATGCAAGATATTTTGCCATGATTTTTTCGGAATAAATTGTGGTACAACTACCGTTACAGACGCATTCCGTTTTTCCGCATTTTTAGCAATAATATCTGTAAAACGCAAGACAGGTTGAACAACGGAACGGTAGGAGGAGTGTAAGTCCACGAAGCGAATATCTGGAAAGGCTTCTTTGAACTCTTTAGCCGTTTCGTGTTCCTTTTGCGGATTAGTATCAAAAGATACGTGCATAGCGATAACGTAATCACCAATAGAACGCGCATAGTCAATCGCCCCGGTCGTCACGTGAGTTACAGATGAAACCAACACAATCACAGTCGAACCATCATAGCGATGTGAATCCGCCTTGACTTGGGCGTTTAAACGCAATTGTTCCGCAATCTTAATGTAGTGATCATTGATTTTATAGAATGCAAACATCAAGACCGCCATGATGATGAGATATGGCCAAACGTTGTCGAAGTGTAACCAAAACAAGAAAACCACTAAGGCTAGGGAAATAGCTGCTCCTAAGAAGTTGAAACAGGCATTGAGAACCCAATTTTTCCCTCTTTCTCTGAACCAGTGGATAATCATCCCTGATTGTGACAATGTAAAGGGCACAAACACCCCGACCGCATACAGCGGAACTAGGAGACTAGTTTGGCCATTGAAAATTAAGATTAAGACAATGGCCCCCATCGCTAAGGCAATAATCCCGTTAGAGTAGCCTAACCGGTCCCCTTTTTCCATAAATAAGTGTGGCATGAACTTATCTTTAGCCATGTTATAGGCTAAGACCGGAAAGGCTGAAAAACCGGTATTTGCCGCTACTGCTAAAATCATAGCGGTCGCTAATTGTAACATGTAATAGAAAATTCCTTTGCCAAAGACTGCTTCTCCTAATTGGGATAACATAGTATTTTCAGCACTAGGTTCAATCCCTGCATAGTAAAACATCACCGTCACGGACGCCAAGAAGAAACCTAAGATAATTGCCATAATTGTTAGCGTAGCCGCTGCATTTTTTCTTCTTGGAGAGCGGAAGTTAGGCACCGCATTGGAGATGGCTTCCACCCCTGTTAAAGATGACGATCCGGCTGAAAAGGCCTTTAAGAATAAAAGTACCGTCATTCCTTTGACACTAGAACCAACCGCAGCATGGGCATGATATTCAATATTACCGGTCGCAATATTAAAGAATCCAACTCCGATTAGAGCTAATATCATGATGACAAAAAAATAAACTGGTACGGTTAAGAAGGAAGCTGATTCCCGTAACCCCCGTAAGTTCAAGGTCATAATAAATAAAATAATAATAATCGAAATTGGTACACTGTATTTATACAGGGCAGGGATGGCCGAAGTAATAGCTTGTGTCCCTGAAGTCACAGAAACCGCCACTGTCAACATATAATCAACCAGTAACGATCCTCCTGCAACTAGCCCCGCAGTTTTCCCCCAATTTTGGGTAGCGACAACATAGCCCCCACCTCCGGAAGGATAGGCATGAATAATTTGCCGGTAAGACATGGTAATTGCAAATAATAAAATTAAGACAATTCCCACGGCTGGTAAGGTGTACCATGTCGCAGCTGCGGATAGAGCAAACAAAACTGCGACAATTTCTTCAATCCCATAAGCGACTGAAGATAAAGCATCTGAAGATAAAAGCGCTAAGGCTTTAAATTTGGTTAGAGCTTGGCCCCCTTCTTCGGCTGTCTTCAGCGGGGCACCAATCAGTAGCCGTTTCATATAACGCCACATAATAGACTCCTTTTTATATGGAAATTTATTTTGTTTTCATCCATGTTTACCAATTTTAGGACAAAGCGCTTAACTTTGCAACTAATTTTTGATGAAAATTAAAAAAGCTCCCATCAACATCTCGATGAGAACTTTCCTTTCTTACATCATGCCACCCATGGCTGCAGGATTGGCTGGAGCGTCATTTTCACTTGGTTTGTCTGCAACAACGGCTTCTGTAGTTAATAGTAAAGCTGAAACAGAGGCAGCGTTTTGTAAGGCTGAACGTGTCACCTTAGTAGGGTCTACAATTCCGGCTTTTACCATGTCAACCCATTCATTATTAGCGGCATTGTAACCAATACCTGGTTCTTGTTCCTTTAATTTTTCAACAATGACGGAACCTTCTAACCCGGCATTTTCAGCAATTTGGCGTACTGGTTCTTCCAACGCGCGCTTAACAATGTTAATCCCCGTTTGGACATCACCTTCAGCCTTTAATTCTGCCACCGCATCAATAACGTTTACCAAGGCAGTACCACCACCAGGAACAAAACCTTCTTCAACCGCAGCGCGAGTAGCGTTCAAGGCATCTTCGATACGGTATTTCCGTTCCTTTAATTCAGTTTCCGTTGCAGCACCCACACGGATTACGGCTACCCCACCGGCTAACTTCGCCAAACGTTCTTGCATCTTTTCTTTGTCAAAATCAGAAGTTGTTTCTGCAATTTGGGCACGAATTTGGTCAATACGTTCCGCAATGGCTTGACGGTCACCAGCACCTTCCGTAATCGTAGTGCTATCCTTGGTTACAATAACTTTGTGAGCTGAACCTAATTGAGCCACACTGGTATCCTTCAATTGCAAGCCTAATTCATCAGTAATGACCGTTGCACCAGTTGAAATTGCAATATCTTCTAACATAGCTTTACGACGGTCACCAAAACCTGGGGCCTTCACAGCTACCACATTGAAGTTACCACGGATCTTGTTCAAGACCAAAGTAGGTAAAGCTTCACCATCCACGTCATCTGCCACAATCAAGAGACTGCGACCTTGTTGGATAATGTCATTTAATAATGGAGCAATTTCTTGAATGTTAGATAACTTCTTATCTGTTAATAAGATGTATGGGTTATCCAAGTCAGCTTCCATCTTGTCAGTATCTGTTACCATGTATTGTGAGAGGTAACCGCGGTCAAACTGCATCCCTTCAACTACGTCTAATGATGTGTCAATACCCTTAGATTCTTCAATGGTGATAACCCCATCGTTACCGACCTTTTCCATCGCGTCAGCAATTAATTCCCCAACTTCTTGACTTGCAGAAGAAATTGACGCAACTTGAGCGATGTCACTCTTAGATGAAACTGTGTGTGACATTTCGTGCAACTTAGCAACTGCTGCTTTGGTAGCCATTTCAATCCCAGAACGAATGCCCACAGGGTTAGCGCCAGCCGTTACGTTCTTCATACCTTCATTTACGATAGCTTGGGTTAAAACAGTCGCCGTAGTGGTCCCGTCCCCTGCAATATCGTTGGTCTTTGAAGCAACTTCGGCGACTAACTTAGCCCCCATATTTTCAAAGTGATCTTCTAATTCAATAGCTTTAGCAATTGTTACACCATCATTAGTAATGGTTGGTGCCCCAAAACTTTGTTCCAAAACCACATTACGCCCCTTAGGTCCAATCGTTGACTTAACAGTGTTAGCTAACTTGTCAACCCCTTGAAGCATCTTTTTTCTTGCATCTTCTGAGAATTTAATTTCTTTTGCCATTTTCATTTCACCTCATCAAATAATTAATCTACAATTGCGATTAAGTCGTTTTCACGTACCACTAAGTATGTTTCTTGATTGTACTTCACTTCTGTACCAGCATACTTGTCAAATAAGACTAAGTCACCTTCTTTAACACTTAAAGCAACTGTTTGGCCGTTTTCCAAGACGCGACCTGAACCTACTGCCACCACTTTGGCCGTTTGAGGTTTTTCTTTAGCGTTAGAGGCTAAAATAATTCCTCCAACCTTTTGTTCTTCTTGTTCTTGAACTTGTAAAATGACACGATCTCCTAATGGTTTTAGCACGTAGAATCCCTCCATATCTTTTTTAGCACTCTTTGCACTTGAGTGCTAATGATTACAAGTATTACTATAAACGCTTTCCTTAAAAAATGCAAGCCTTATTTAGCACTTTATTTCATCGAGTGCTAAAATGTGCTATACTAAGCCCTAGAAAACAATAGAAAGAGAATCCATTTATGACTAATTCACGAAATAGTTTCGCCATTTTAATAACCTATTGCCTCTTCCAAATACTCAATACTCTTTGCCTTAATCTTTTGCCCTTAAAGGCACAACCTTACCTTTGGGGTACTTTACTTGCTTTACTGGCTTGCGCAGCCATGTTTGGGATTCAAAAAAAATTTACTTTTCATAATCCCTATGACCAAGCCCATATCAGTGGTCCTCAAAGTTTACTCTGGAGTTTGGGTGGAGCTCTAGGCTTATTCTTAGTTCAAATTTTGGGTTTAAACCTCGAATACCTCCTTTTAGGACAAAAGCTTACTTCCGCCAATACCAGCCTCTTGTTAACTATAATCGGCAAATATCCTTACTTTACGCTAACTGTTGTTTTAGCGCTCCCTATTTTGGAAGAATTTGTCTTTCGCAAAGTAATCTTTGGTAATCTCAGTCAACATATTTCTCCTCTCGGGGCAGCCCTGCTTTCGAGCTTGCTCTTTGCCTTAGCTCATGGCGACGGACACTACCTAACTTATGCCGGGATGGGCTTACTTTTATGTGGGGTTTATGCCAAAACTCACCGACTCACTAGCTCCATGTTAAGTCATATTCTAATGAATGCTGCTATTTTAATTATGGCATACTACTAAAAAAGACCAAGAAGGCTCATTCTTGGTCTTTTTTATTCATCCTCAGTCCCAAAACGGTCTAAGAAGTAAATTAAAGTTTGTAATTCATTCGTTAAATCAACATTTTGTACCCGCATATGTTCCGGCACATTGATCCGTAAGGGTGTAAAGTTCAAAATCCCTTTAATCCCGGTTTCCGTCAATTCATCAGTCACTTTCTGAGCAACTGGTGCAGGCACCGTCAAAATTGCAATCTCAATCTGCTGTGCATTAAGTTGCTCTTTCATATCTGACATCGGATAAATAGGTACCCCACTTTGAATCGTACCAGCAATCTCTTCATTAATATCGAAAGCTGCACTAATACGAACATTGCTTCCACCATGGAAGTTGAAGTTCAAAAGCGCATGTCCCAAGTTACCGACCCCAATCAAAGCTACATTAGTTAGCCGGTCTTGGTTTAAAACCTTTTTGAAAAATTCAACCAAAGAAGCAATATCATAACCATAACCACGCTTACCTAAAGCACCAAAGTAAGAAAAATCACGGCGAATTGTCGCCGAGTCGACTTTTACTGCTTCAGCCAATTCAGTTGAGGAAATCCGGGTCTTACCGGAATCAGCTAAGATATTGAGGTATCGATAGTAAATTGGTAACCGCTTGGCTGTCGCATTAGGAATATTTTCAGTAGCCATTTCATTCTTCCTTTCACATAGTTTTTATTTCTATTCTACCACATCTGAGTCCTGAAAATAAAGCATAATCATCTAATGTTTTGGACAATATAAGAACAAAATACTATATTTTTCACAAACTTAACTTTTTAAAAAATCCCTCGTTTATGCTAAAATTAAGAGGACTAAATTTACAAAAAGTGTAGGAATATAAAAATGATTTTACTGCAAGCGCAACAAGTTGCTCGCCATTTTGGCGCAGACGTCTTGTTTGAAAATATTAATCTCGAAATTCAAGATAATTCCCGGATTGCCTTAGTCGGAAGAAACGGCGCCGGAAAATCAACGCTAATTAAAATGATTATCGGTGAAAGTGAGCCTAGTGCCGGCAACATCGCCAGAAAAAAAGATTTAACCATCGGTTACCTAGCGCAAAATGCCGACATTTCCTCTGACCGGACGATTATGGATGAAATGTTAGCTGTGTTTGACTATCTTCAAGACATGGAAAAACAAATCCACCAATTAGAAAGCGCCATGGCCAATCCTGATGCTGACCATCAAAGCCCTGAATACGCGCGGATTTTAAAGCAATATGACCAATTACAACACGATTTTAAGGAACAAAACGGTTATGGTTATGTCAATGAAATTAAGTCTGTTCTCCACGGTTTCCACTTTGAAGAAGCCGACCATGACCGCTTGATATCTTCCCTTTCCGGAGGGCAAAGAACCCGCCTCGCCTTGGCTAAGTTATTGTTAGAAAAGCGTGACTTATTAATTTTGGACGAACCAACCAATCACTTAGATATTGATACTTTGACCTGGTTAGAAAGTTACCTCCAAAGTTATGCCGGTGCCCTTTTAATTGTCTCCCACGACCGTTACTTCCTAGATAAAATTGTCAACGAAGTTTACGAAATTAGCCATAATAAATGCCACCACTACCACGGCAATTACAGTCAATATATTGATGAAAAAGCCCAACGTCTCCAACAAGAATGGAAGCAATACGAAAAGCAACAAGTTGAAATCAATAAGTTGGAAGATTTTGTCAACCGTAACTTGGTCCGAGCTTCAACAACCAAACGAGCCCAAAGTCGACGGAAACAATTGGAAAAAATGGATCGCTTAGATCGACCTGAAGGTTTAGAAAAAGGACCACATTTCACCTTCTCCACTAAAAAAAACAGTGGGAACTTAGTCCTAACCGTCACTGATGCTGCCATTGGTTATGATGGCAATATCATCTCTGAACCCATCGACTTTGAAGTTCGTAAAAACAATATCATTGCCGTAGTGGGACCTAATGGGATTGGGAAATCTACCTTATTGAAGTCCATTCTTGGACAAATTCCTTTCATTAAAGGTAGTTCAAGTTTTGGAACGGGGGTTGAGGTTGGCTACTATGACCAAGAACAAAAAAATCTCAATCCCCAAAAAACGGTCTTAAACGAACTTTGGGACGAGCATCCCACCACGCCTGAATATGATATTCGTTCTATCCTCGGTTCTTTCCTCTTTTCTGGAAATGATGTCTTAAAATCTGTGGCCTCCCTTTCCGGAGGTGAGAAGGCCCGTTTACTCTTAACGAAGCTTGCCTTTCGTCATGATAACTTCTTACTTTTGGACGAACCAACTAACCACTTAGATATCGACTCCAAGGAGGTGCTAGAGCAAGCCCTTCTGGAATTTGACGGTACCGTCCTCTTTGTTTCCCATGACCGTTACTTTATCAACAAGGTCGCAACCAGTGTCCTAGAAATCACTCCTGAAGGCAGTCAGCTTTTCTTAGGTGACTATGATTACTACTTGGAAAAGAAAGAAGAAGCCGAACTCCTCAAGCAAGCTAAAGAAGACACAAGCTACTCGATTACCGAAAAGCAAGTTTCTACAGGGAAAGTTAACTATCAACAATCCAAGGAACGCCAAAAGCAAGAACGCAAATTACAACGGGCCGTTGATAGTTTCGAAAAAGAAGTTGAAAAACTTGACTCACAAAAATCAAACTTAGAAATCGAAATGGCCCAGCCAGAAGTAGCCACAGATTTAGGTAAGTTAACAGATTTACAAAAACAATTAGACGAACTGACTACTAAACTAGCCCAAGCCGAGGAAGCCTGGGAAACTGCTAGTCTTGAATTAGAAGAATTTTTAGAAGGGTAATCACTGATTACAACATAAATAGCGCTAGCTCCGTATCTTGCGAGCTAGCGCTATTTATCTACATTTCCATATCTGGGTACCAGTCAAATTCAAGGCCAGGGTTGGCATTTAAGTCTAAACCAGCTCGAACGCCTTCTTCATAAGCCACATAACCAGCAGCCCCAATCATGGCAGCATTATCTCCACAGTACTTAAGAGGGGCTTTAACTAATTTCACATCTGGAAAAGACTTTAAGTGTTCGTCTAAACTTTGTCGTAAACCAGAGTTAGCCGCCACACCACCAGCTAAAATTAATTGTTTCACAGGAAAGTTAGCTAAGGCCTTCATGGTCTTTTGAGTTAAGACATCAACTACACTATTTTGGAAGCTAGTAGCTAAATCCGCTTGATTTAATTCTTCGCCAATTTGATTTGCATGGTGAACTGTATTAATAAAGGCAGACTTCAAACCAGAAAAGGAGAAGTCGTAATTATCTTCATTTACCATAGCTCGTGGAAAATTAAAAGTATCTTGCCCGGTTTGGGCTAATTGGTCGATTTCCTTACCAGCCGGGTAAGCCATCTTCATCACACGCCCAACTTTATCGTAAGCTTCACCAGCAGCGTCATCACGAGTTTCTCCGATGATTTGGAAACTATTTCGTGATTCCATGTAAACCAGTTGGGTATGTCCTCCAGAAACCAAAAGTGCTATAGCTGGAAATTCCAAAGGTGCCACAAACCGGGCCGCATAAATGTGACCAGCCATATGATTCACCGGCACTAAAGGTAAATCATGCGCATAAGCAATCGCTTTGGCAGCCGCAACCCCAATTAATAAAGCCCCTACTAAACCAGGACCTTGTGTCACCGCCACAGCAGTGAGGTCTTCATAGGAAACTTCGGCGGTGGCTAAAGCCTCCTTAACACAGTAGGTAATTTGTTCAATGTGGTGCCGACTAGCAACTTCTGGTACCACCCCTCCAAAACGTTGGTGACTCTTAATTTGAGTTGCGACAACATTAGCTAAAACCTGGCTACCATCTTCAACTACAGCCACACTAGTTTCATCACAACTCGATTCGAAGGCCAAAATTAAATTTCTTTTCTTACCCATATTAATTTGTTCCTCGTCTTCTTAATTCTTTTTCCATCAGATAGGCATCTTCACCTTCTGGTAAATAATAATTTGTTTGTACTTTGACTACCCGAAAACCCAGGGTACGATATAGCTGTTGAGCGACTTGATTTTTAGTTGCAACTTCAAGGCTCACCAAATGACAGCCCGCATCTTGCGCCTGGGTTAACAACAACTCCATTAACATAGTTCCGATTTTGCGTCCCTGATACTGCGGTAAAACAGCAATATTGGTAATGTGAGCTTGTTTGGGGTTACGTTCCAAGTCAATTCCAGCAAAGGCCACCAATTCATCGTGGTAACGGACAACCAAATATAAATGGGCTTTTTTTTGAGATAATTCTTTTCGAAAGACTTCTTCATTCCAAGGTACTTGCCCGCCATAGACTTGGCGTTGAATTTCTAGCATTTCTGCAATATCAGGGATTACCGCCCGACACAAGAGGTACTCATGGCCTGCCCAAGTAAGGCGCCGACTTGCAAACTGCAACTGATTTTGATTTTGAAAAATATTGCGTATAATTTTTTGCTTAAACTCTTTGAACGTAGCTATCATCATCATTGTCCTTTTGCGGATTTTGGTCTAACCATTGTCTTTCCGCTTGCGTCAACCGCAAGTAGGCAGGTACAAAAGTATCAATTGCTTCTAAATCTCGCTTTTGCCCCACTAAGCCTAACACATAAGCACTTGGGTAGGCAAACTGTTGTTCAGCAAAGTGAGCCGGAAAATCTTGACTTAATTTTTCTTTCAAGTTCAAGGCGTCTTGACCGATAAAAATTATTTCCTGGTCGAAAGCTCGCAAGGCCGCCTGTAAATCAGTGATACTAATGTGGACATCCGCCAAAACATTAACTAATTTGCCATCTTGCCAAGTATAAGCACCAGCAAAAACATTATCACGTCGCGCATCAAAGACCGGCACTAAAATGGCGTCAGTTTGAGGATAGGCCTGGGCTAAAACTTCCAAGCTAGATACACTGCTAAGTTCTTTATCTAAAGTATAAGCTAAGGTCTTAGCTGTGGTCGCTCCAATACGCAAACCCGTATAAGAGCCCGGGCCTTTGGCAACAACCAAACGATCAATCTCTTGGATAGTTAAATGTGCTTCTTGTAAAGTGGCATCAATTAAGGGCATAAGATTTTTACTGTGGTCTTTGCCCATTCCATAATTAATTTTAGTTTCAGCATATAAATTTTGATCTTCTAAAACCGCAACACTCAATGGCTTATTAGAAGTTTCGATTGCTAAAATTTTCATTGAAATTTTCCCTTTCTGTCTTTTTCATCCATGGAATATCTTAACATATTTCCTGACTTGGATATATGTAAAAGCAAAAAAAGTGAAAAACGGACACCCGTCTTTCACTACCTTGTTTGCCACTTACACTCAGCCAAGCAAGAAATTGTTGCATCACACCTAATTTCATGATACGTCGTTGAGTCATCGATTTGCACGATGCTGGTAACTTCTTGGCCATAGTGGACTTCGTTTTTATAAACAATATTCATTTCAATCAGTTGATGATTTAAGAGGAAATCGGCCTCTAAACTATCCAACATCCAATCGAAATAATGAACATTATTTACATGTCGATTTTCATCAATGTCCATAAAACGGACCCGGTAATTTTTTTGATTACTTGGATTTGCCGGTACTTGAGGCTGGGCTAAACGTTCCACTTTCTTAGTCTTTTCCACCTCAAAAGGTGCTACAACTTCCGGTAAAATCCGCGTCATTTTACGTTTTTCTTGATCCATGAGCACAAAGACACTGTGCATAGAGGCCATCTCTTGACCGGCTTCATCATATAACCAAAAATCACGATAGCAAAAAAAGGAATTATAGTTTTGAGCCTGAGTTTTGACCGTTACCTTTTGACCACGTTGGGGCAAGGTCTTAACCTTTAATTGATGCTGAGTAATGACCCAGCCTAGCCCTAGCTTCTGAACTTCTTGACTACCAACGCCTAAAGAATCGCTATGACCTTCAGAAGCTAATAATAATAAATCGACTAAACGACCAATTCCCATTTGCCCCGTCATTTCCGTTTCATAAAATAAGACAGTGTGGTCCAAACTATATGCGTTAGGCATTAGTCCTCCTCCTCATCTAAATGGTGATAAGCCCGATAAACGACTTGTTTTTTTACCTGATTAAGCTTGGCCACTTCTTTAATAGCCTCCTTGCTAGAAATACCCGTCGCTATTACAGCTTCCACCTGATTTGCATATGGTAAAGTCAAATCAAGCCCTGAATCCTGAATTTGTGGAGGGTTCGCATTCCCTTCCACTAAAACCACAAATTCACCACGAATAGTTTCATTTTGAGCCCATTCTTGAACTTCACCTAAACTTCCGCGTAAAAATTCTTCATATTTTTTGGTCAGCTCCCGACATAAAACCACTTGTCGTTCCGCCCCGAAAACTTGTACCATGCTAGCTAAGGTTCGCCCGATGCGATGCGGTGCTTCGTAGAAAATCATAGTACATTTTTGATAATTTAACTCTTCCAGTTGTTTAACTTGGTCTTTAGGTTTAGGGGGCAGGAAGCCATAAAATAAAAATGGTTGCGGTGCTAATCCCGAAGCAATCAAAGCTGTTAGAGCCGCATTCGGCCCTGGCAAAGGTATCACCGGAATTTGAGCTTGTACACAGGCTGCCACCAATTCCTTACCTGGATCACTAATCGAAGGCATTCCCGCATCACTGACCTGCGCAATACTATGACCGGCCTGCAATTTTTCCAGCAACTTCGGTATCCGCATTTGAGTATTATGCTCATGAAAAGAAATTTGTGGCGTCGATACCTCAAAGTGAGCTAACAACCGGGCAGTATTGCGCGTATCTTCGGCGGCAATGAGATCCACCTTCTGTAAAGTTTCTATCGCCCGCGGCGTCATGTCACTCAAATTTCCAATTGGCGTGGGTACGAGATATAACTTTCCAGCTTGAGTAGTTTGAAAACTACTGGTCTTAGTAAACATTAAGCACGCTCCCCATAAATCACATCTTGGCAAAAAATGCAAGGTTCATCATTCACACGTCGTGAACCATACATTTCGTTACAGACATGAAATCCTTCTTTATATAATTTTTCCAAATTTTGGCGCGATTTAGAAAGACCTTCTTTAACATCTTGGTTTTTTTCTTCCAAGTCTTGCAGTCTTTCTCTAAGGTGCTGATTTTCGATTTCCAGTTCAGCATTTCTTTCGAGAATTTCTGTAAATTCTTCTTTCATGGTCGCTAAGGCTTGCGTGACGGCCATGGTTTTTTCTTCTAATTCTTCAAAATTTTCATATACTTCACGTTTTTCCACGAAATCACCCCTTATCTACCAAAACATTCACTTAAATTGAGTGTTAGTTCCTCTAAAATATTTTGAAAATTAACGTTAACAGCTAACTTTTGCCAGGATTTTAGGCTAATTTCTAAAGCCTTCACAATCCGTGGTCCCCCAATATGAGCGGCGATATCTTGCAATTGAGGCAGATACATCTTAAAAGCTAGTTCATCTTGTCTTTGATAATATGTCAACATGGTATCCCGAATCAAAAGTACCAATACCTGGAGAAGTCTTTCTTGTTCTGCCTTATTTTCCAGATACGGCATCAATTTGACTTGCACATCAACAAAGGCACGCAAATCACCTCTCAAGGTTAGATTATACCATTCCCACAAGTTTTCTACCAATTTTTCAAATTTTTGGTCTTGACTTAAAGCCAAAGCTTGTTCATAGTCACCACACAAGTGGGCTAAAAGACTCGCCTTACCGGGCGTAACTTGAGCATCAACCAATTCCTTGACAATCTGCTTGGTTGATAAGGCCGCTAACTCCACTGTTTGACAACGCGAAATAATTGTTGGCAAGATGAGCTGCGGACTCTCACTTAGTAAAAAGGCATTGACCAAACCACTAGGCTCTTCCAAAAACTTCAGCAAACTGTTAGCCGCCCCTGTGGTCATTTTTTCCGCATCTTCAATGATAAAAATTTTCCGCAAACTTTCCAAACCACTTTTAGAAAATTCACTCTTTAAAAAACGAATTTGGTCAACCTTAATTGATTGGCCTTCTGGTGCAATCCGCACCACATCAGGGTGGCTATTTTCACTAATCCGGCGGCACTCTATGCAAGTTTGACAAGGATAACCTTGTTCATCTTTTTGTCGGCAATAAATTGCCTGCGAAATCCACACAGCCAGCTCTTTTTTACCGGTGCCACTCGGACCGGTTAATAAATATGCATGCGCGAGGTGGTCTTGCTTGACTAATTTGGCAAAATGCTGAGTTAGATTTGCTTGGAGTTGGGTAATTGCTTCCATCTGCCTCCCCCTTAAAAATGGTAAAATTCTTCGATTGGGACCACAAAAACTGTCGCCCCACCAACTTGAACCTCAAGCGGTGATTTATCATCAATTTGACTAGGAGCATCTAAATTAATGGGTGGCACCCGGTAGCCTTCATGTTTTTGACAAACCTGCTTAATAATTTCAATAACAGCTGGCACTTTAGCTTGACTACTACCAATCAAAAAAGTCGTATTACCAGCTTTTAAAAAAGTCCCCGTCGTTGAAAGCTTAGTAGCCTTCACCTCCGCTTCAATCAAAGCGGTACTCAACTTATTACTGAGACTATCTTGCACAATTGCAATAATCATTTTCATGGTATCACCTTAAGCTTCAAAAAATGCTGGAACACGCTTAGCTAAAACCTTAAAAACATCTGCAACCACCTGCTCAAGTTCTTGGTTAGCATTAATCGTCACAATACGATCAGGATATTTTTGTGCTAATTCTTGGTACGCAGCACGTACATCATCATAAAAACTTAAATCCTCTTGGTCCAAACGATTAACTTCGTTAGTCCGTCCCGCCACAATCCGTGCTAAGCCAACACGAGGATCGACATCAAAGTAAATAGTTAACTCTGGACTCAGTTTGTCCGTTGCAAATTCGTTGAGTTGAGCGACAACATCCATTCCTAACCCCCTGGCACGTCCTTGATAAACAATGGAGCTATCCACAAAGCGATCACATAAGACTAACTTATTTTCTTTTAGGGCGGGTAAGATATTTTCTTCCAAATGTTGACTCCGAGCAGCTGCATATAGTAACGCTTCCGTTTTTGCTGACATTTGGGTGTTTTTGACATCTAAGATGACCTGGCGAATTTCTTCGGAAATTTTATTACCACCAGGTTCGCGGGTCAATAAATATTTTGCTTGTTGGCCTTTTTGATCTAAAAATTCAATAATCTTTTTTAAGACGCTGGTCTTACCAGAACCATCGCTGCCTTCAAATGATATAAAATATCCACTCACATTAATTTCCTCCAAATTTATTGACTCAAGAAAATACCCGCTCCCCTAAAGGTTGCGGGTATTTTTAGTTGAACCAGTTTTGCCGTTCAACCGTGGCGCGTAACTCACCCTTTAGGTGTCTACGACGTGCTTCTTTAAATAAGAACTCATAACGCGCCCGCGCAAGTTTCGTTCGAGCTTCTAACTCATCATCCACATCATAGACCGCATCTTGGGTATGCTTAGCAACATCCCACTGCGCCCGGGCTTGATAAATATCCGTTAATAAGCGTTCATTATACTTTTTGCGTAACTTTTCTTTTGGTTTAAAGAAAAACATGGCGCCACTTCCCTACTATAATTCTGTTCGACCTTCAATTGCCTTCAACAAAGTCATCTCATCTGCATATTCAATATCACTACCAACCGCTAATCCGTGGGCTAAGCGTGTCATTTTAATTCCCGCAGGTTTGATCAATCGAGACAGGTAAGTCGCAGTCGCTTCCCCTTCTGGGGTGGCATTGGTTGCCAAGATTACTTCTTCAACAGCTTCATTTGTTTGTAGCCGCCTTAACAATGAGGCAATATTCAAATCATCAGGTCCCTTACCTTCTAAAGGTGATAAGACCCCATGCAAAACATGGTAGAGTCCCCGGTATTCCCGCATTTTTTCAAGCGACATAACATCACGCGGCTGTTCAACCACGATAATTTTACTTTGATCACGACCCTTATCGGCACAAATCATGCAAGGATCGCTTTCCGTAATATTTCCACAAACACTACAATAATGTAAATCTTTTTTAGCTGACACCAAAGCTTTAGCGAAATCGTTAACATCTTTTTCATCCATATCTAAAGTATAAAAAGCCATGCGGGTCGCAGATTTATTCCCAATTCCGGGTAATTTCATATAGCTTTCAATTAACTTAGCAATTGGTTCTGGATATTGCATCTATTTCCGCCCTTTTCTTACATTCCCGCTAAACGAGAATATTTTCCCATTGTTTTTTGAGTTGCATCGTCAATTTGGGCCATGGCATCGTTAACCGCTGCAATCACAAAGTCTTGTAACATATCCACATCATCAGGATCCACAGCTTCTTCTTTAATAGTAAGGTCTTTTAATTGGTGATCACCAGTAAAAGTTGCCAAAACCATATCTTCAGGAGCTTTCCCCGTAAATTCTGTTTCATGCAACTTTTCTTGGTCTGCTTGCATGTTTTTTTGCAACTTTTGCATTTGTTTCATCATACTTTGCATATTTCCCATTCCACGCATCATAATTTATCAATTCCTTTCAAATTTAATGATTAATCGGCTTGGACGGTGACAATTTCGTCACCAAATTTTTCTTTGGCCGCGACTACCACAGCTTGTGCCGCTTCAATAGCTTTCGTTTCTTCGGCTTGTTTTTGGTCTACCATCGTTTCAGCCTCAGCCTGTTGGGCTTGACCTTTAAGATTGTGACTCTTAATGTAGGCTTGCCTTACTTGCCCCCACATTCTTTCAGGTAAAACCGTCAATCTCACTTCCCGGTTTAAGAGCCGGACTAAGGCTCGGGTCACTTGTTCTTGCACCGTCGGATCCGCTTGGAACTGTTCGGGCATAAAATCATAAGAAAAGGCAATGACCGCCCCACTTGGACTCGCAGCCACTGGTTTCCCAAAGGACATCATAGAAGAGGACTGTTGCGGTAACATATTCAAGAGGTCCGGCCAAATATCTTGCATGGCCATCAAATCGGCCCGCGTTGCCTGACCCAAGACCTCATTAATCTGAGCTTGGTTAGCCTTAAAGGGACCACTACTCTTCACTTGCCGTGTTTGCCGGTTAGCTTTAGGAGGCGCTGCTTGCGTTGATACACCTTGACTTTGTAAAGCTTCTACTTTAGCCGTTAAACTTTGCACTTGGGTAATGAGTTGGTTGACCTCTGCTGTATTGACTTCTGGCTGAACCCCATTGGTTACTTCAGGTGCTTGGTCACTTAATTGACTCAATTTGACCGTTAGCACTTCCAAATATACCGCTTCATGACTGGTGAAACGCATATTTTCTTCTTGCTCATTTAAGATATCAATCATTCGGTAAATCTTAGCTGCACTGCTTTGAGCTACGAAAGTTTTAAAAGCCTCCGTCAACATCCCAAGTTCATTTTGCTCAAGCAATTCTGGTGCTTGTTGATACAGGAGCATATCTCGACAGTAGGCAATCAAATCTTCAACCAAACGTTTAGCTGACTTGCCATCAGCTAATAATTCATGGACCGTTTTTAAGGCTTGCGGAGTTTCATGTTGACTAACCTGACTTAAGTAAACGGTCAGTTTTTCATTGGTTACACTCCCCGTTACCAAAAGGGCGTTTTCCAGAGTCACATCATTATCCCCAAACGAGATAACCTGATCTAAGATTGATAAGGCGTCTCGCATCCCCCCTTCAGCCACCTTGGCAATCACTTTAAGGGCTTCGGGTTGGTAACTAATTGCCTTTTCATCCAGAATATATTCCATTCTTTCTAAAATTGCCGTCACTTCAATGCGCTTAAAATCAAAACGCTGGGTCCGTGAAATAATCGTGGCAGGGATTTTATGGGGTTCGGTTGTTGCTAAAATAAAGACTACATTTTTGGGCGGTTCTTCCAAAGTCTTCAATAAAGCATTAAAGGCCCCTGTCGATAACATGTGAACTTCGTCAATAATGTAGACTTTATAATCAGCTTGGGTAGGCGCATATTTGGCCTTGTCCCGGATATCCCGAATTTCTTCGACCCCGTTATTGGAAGCCGCGTCAATTTCAATTACATCATTTAACCGCCCTGCCGTAATAGCCTGGCAGGTTTCACATTTATTACATGGCTCCCCATCTTTTTGATGATGACAGTTTAAAGCCTTGGCAAAAATTTTCGCCGCTGAGGTCTTCCCCGTACCACGAGGCCCAGTAAAGAGGTAGGCGTGGGTAGTCTGCCCCGTACTCAAAGCATTGCGTAAGGTCTTAGTCACCATTTGTTGACCGACTAAATCCGCAAAGCGCTGTGGCCGCCAAACTCGGTATAATGCTTGATACCCCATAAACTCACCTTTCTTTTAATATTTATCTTAAAAAAAATCTCCCAGCCTAATCCGAAAAGCATAAGCTGGGAGTTCAATATCATCGTAACTTGGAACACATGCCCTCACATACTTAGTGCTGCTTTCTTCCGAACCTGACACGATTCGTAAGGAGAACATTGTTCCAAGGCCTTACGGCACTTTTAATGATACATGATTTACTTTCAAAAATCCAGCTTTTTTTATCTTAATTGTTGAAAAAAATCTTGTAAGAGGGCCAAACACTCTTTTTGGCAAATTCCTTTTTCGACATCAGCTTGATGATTCAAACGCGGATCGTCTAAAAGATTCATAATGGTCCCACAGGCCCCCGCTTTAAGGTCACTAGCCCCATAATAAACTGCGTCTAAGCGACTATTTAAAATTGCTCCCGTGCACATCGGACACGGTTCTAAAGTCACAAAAAGTTGGCAGTCATTTAAGCGCCAGGAATTTAGCGCTTGATTCGCCTCACGAATAGCCAAAACTTCGGCGTGAGCTAAGCTATCTTGCTGACTTTCCCTCAAATTGTGACCACGCCCAATAATTTGTCCTTCATGCACGACGACAGCGCCAATCGGTACTTCACCTTTAGCTTGGGCTTTTTGGGCTTCTACAATTGCGGCTTGCATAAATTTTTCTTTAGCTTGTGGCGTCATTTAAGCTTCCTTTACCGCTTCTAAAATGAAATAGCCCTTATTTTTCTTGAGGACCTGGCAATTACCAAAGACTTCCACCATCTTTTTTTGGGCGGAAGGTGCGCCTTGCTTCTTTTGGATTACCACGACCAAACGTCCTCCAACCTTTAAGTGGTCGTAAGCGCCACTCAAGATGCCGTGTACCACTGGTTTACCGGCCCGAATTGGCGGGTTAGTCAAAACAAAATCATAATCCGTTATTGTAACGCCTTCATATTGGTTGGAAGGAAAAATACTGACGTTTGAAATGCCATTGTTGCGAGCATTTTTCTTGGCTAAGTCCATGGCAAGGTTATTGACGTCTACCATATCAACATGGTTGGCCGGCCATTTCTTAGCTAAGGCCAAACCAATGGGGCCATAACCGCAACCAACATCTAAGATTTTGGCTTGCGCTAACAGCTCAGCTTCGTTTTCAGCCAAAGCATCTAACATCACACAAGAGCCAAAGTCGACCCGACTTTTCGAAAAAACCCCGTTATCTGTCGTAAAATTTAAATCATGATCCAACAAAGTAAAACTCCAAGTTTTTTCGTCATGTTGGACATCCGGATTTTCAGTATAATAATAATTTGTCATTTATTTCGTTTCCTTTTTTATTTTCCTCTTAATCATACGAATAAAAGGCGATAAATTCAAGCTATTTGCTAGTTAAAAAATTAAGTTTTGCACCTTTCAAGAACCACAAGATATCGTTATAACCAAAATTTCATACCCAATATCTTGGGAATCAGCTCTTGAATTTGTCTCAAGATGTTGTATACTTAAAACACAATAAAAATTTCCAAGGGAGAGATTGTTATGCTCGAATTATACACAAAAGATAATTGTATTCAATGCAAGATGACTAAAAATGTTTTACAACAACTAAACATCACTTACACTGAGCACAATATCAATAACGAACCAGAGTATGTTGATTACTTAAAAGCCAAAGGCTTCCGTTCCGTTCCTGTTCTAGAACGCGACCAAAAGCCCATTGTAGCCGGTTTCCGTCCAGACCTTTTACGCGGCCTAGCCTAATAAAAGGAGGGCAACGTTAATGAAAATCGTCTACTTTACAGTCACGGGTCAGACCCGACGCTTTATCAAAAAACTTGGGTCTGAATTTGAGAGCTATGAAATTAATCCTGCTAGCGAATTTCCAGAAATCACGGAACCGTTCGTCTTGATTACGCCGACATACGAAGACGCAATCACCGAACCCGTCCGTGATTTTCTTGATTATGCCGAAAATGCTAACTACCTAAAAGGTATTGTCGGTACTGGTAATCGAAACTTCGCTCAACTATTTATTTTTACTGCTAAAGATTTAGCAGAAGAATATGATACCCCCATTATCTATGCTTTTGAATTTAACGGTACATCTAAAGATGTTTCAAACTTCAAGAAAGCGGTGAAAAAACTTGAGTCTTAAAAACTTAGACACTAATAAAGTTACTTATTTTGATTTAAATAACCAAATCAACATCTCTGTTAACGGACAAATCCCTTTGGAAAAGGACAAGCAGGCCCTAGAAGCTTTCCTTAAAGAAAATGTTGAGCCAAATTCTATGAAGTTTGACTCTTTAAAAGAACGTTTTGACTACCTTTTGGAAAACAATTATATCGAAGAAGAATTTATTAAAAAATATGACTTTGCTTTCATTGAGAAAGTCGCCCAAAAAATTTACTCCGCTAACTTTACCTTCAAAACCTTTATGGCAGCTTACAAATTTTATGCTCAATATGCTCTAAAAACCAACGATGGAGCTTATTACTTAGAAGGATTTAACGAAAGAGTATTAGTTAACGCACTTTACTTCGCAGACGGTGACGAACAATTAGCTATGGATTTGGCTGATGAATTAGTTAACCAGCGCTATCAACCAGCTACCCCTTCCTTCTTGAATGCTGGACGTAAGCGACGTGGAGAGTTAGTCTCATGTTTCTTAATCCAAATGGAGGACAACATGAACTCTATTGGTCGGGCCATAAATTCTGCCTTGCAGCTTTCAAGGATTGGTGGAGGTGTGGGGATTACCCTTTCAAACCTTCGAGGTGCAGGCGCACCAATTAAAGATATCCAAGGGGCTGCTTCTGGCGTGGTACCTGTCATGAAACTTTTAGAGGATTCCTTCTCTTACTCCAATCAGTTGGGACAACGGCAAGGAGCCGGGGCGGTTTATCTCAATGTCTTTCACACAGATATTGAAGCTTTTTTAGCCACTAAAAAAGAAAATGCTGATGAAAAAATTCGGGTTAAAACTCTATCTCTCGGTTTAGTCGTTCCCGACAAATTCTATGAATTAGTCAAGAACGATGAAGATATGTACCTTTTTGATCCTTGGGGTGTAGAAAAAGTCTATGGTAAACCCTTCTCTTATGTGGATATTTCAAAAGAATATGACAACATGGTCGCTAATAACCTAATTCCAAAGAAAATTATCAAGGCCCGTGAGTTAGAAACAGAAATTTCTAAATTACAACAAGAATCTGGCTACCCTTATGTGGTCAATATCGATACGGCTAATGAAGCTAGTCCAATTGCTGGCAAAATCATTATGTCTAACCTCTGTTCAGAAATCTTGCAAGTTCAAACCCCCTCAGAAGTGGCCAACGACCAATCTTACTTGCAATTAGGAACAGACATCTCATGTAATTTAGGCTCTACAAATATTGTTAACCTCATGGCTTCACCTGATTTTGGTAAATCTGTCAAAACCATGACCAAAGCACTAACCTTTATTTCTGATGCCTCAGATATCGATGTTGTACCAACCGTTCAAAAAGGAAACGCCCAAGCCCATACCATTGGTTTAGGGGGCATGGGACTACACGCCTACCTAGCTAAAAACCATATTAACTATGGTTCAAAAGTTGCCCTGGAATTTACTTCTGTTTACTTCATGTTGCTCAACTACTGGACTTTAGTCGCTTCTAACGAATTAGCCGTGGAAAAGGGCGAAAGTTTCGTCGGCTTTGAAGCTAGCGACTACGCTAACGGGAAATACTTTGACAAGTACTCAGAAAAAGACTTCCGCCCTAGTTTGGATCGGACCAAAGAACTCTTTGACGGCATCTTTATTCCCGGCCCTGCTGACTGGCAAGCCTTAAAAGAAAAAGTTATGACCGGTGGGTTATACAACCAAAATCGCTTAGCTGTCGCGCCTAACGGATCAATTTCTTATATTAACGACACCACCGCGAGCTTGCATCCCATCATCAACCGAATCGAAGAAAGACAAGAAAGAAAAATTGGGAAAATTTATTACCCTGCACCATATTTATCCAATGATACTATTAAATTCTACCAATCCGCTTATGATACCAGCATGATTAAAGTTATTAACACCTACGCTGCTGCCCAAGAACATATTGACCAAGGAATGAGTTTAACCCTCTTTATGCGTTCAACCATTCCTGCCGGACTCTATCCTTGGAAAGAAGGTCGCACCGATAAAATGACGACCCGCGATTTATCTATTTTACGTAACTACGCACATGATAAGAAAATCAAATCCATCTACTATGTACGGACTTTTACAGATAATAACGGTGAAGTCGGTGCTAACGAATGCGAAAGTTGTACAATTTAAGAAAGGTAGAATAAAAAGATGGCAGAAAATTACCAAGCAATTAACTGGAATAATTTAGAAGATGAAATTGATAAAGCAACCTGGGAAAAATTAACGGAACAATTTTGGCTCGATACCCGTATCCCAATTTCCAATGATTTAGCTGACTGGCGAACTTTGACAGAGGCTGATAAAGACGTTGTTGCTAAAGTTTTTGGTGGTTTAACACTCTTAGATACCCTACAATCTCAAGATGGCATGTCTTCTTTAAAGCAAGATATTCGGACCCAACACGAAGAAGCAGTGCTTAATAATATTGAATTTATGGAGTCTGTCCACGCTAAGTCATACTCTTCAATCTTCTCAACTTTAAATACGCCCGCAGAAATTGACGAAATCTTTGCATGGACAAATTCAAACGAAATCTTACAATACAAAGCCGAAAAAATTAACCACTACTACCAAGAAGGAACTTCCCTTCAAAAGAAAGTGGCATCTGTTTTCTTAGAAACTTTCCTCTTTTATTCTGGCTTTTACACACCCCTTTATTGGTTAGGCCACAACAAATTGCCTAATGTGGCTGAAATTATCAAGTTAATCTTACGAGATGAATCCGTTCACGGAACCTATATTGGTTACAAATTCCAATTAGGCTTCAACGAACTTTCTGAAGAAGAACAAGCCAATTTTCAAACTTGGGTTTATGACTTGCTCTATGATTTATATGAAAATGAAGAAAAATATACCCACCTACTCTATGATCAAGTAGGTTGGACCGAAGAAGTTTTAACCTTCTTGCGTTACAATGCCAATAAAGCTTTGATGAACCTCGGCTTTGATCCTCTCTTCCCTGACACAGCCGAAGATGTTAACCCCGTTGTTATGAACGGGATTTCCACTTCGACTTCCAACCACGACTTCTTCTCCCAAGTCGGCAATGGTTATCTTTTGGGAAACGTAGAAGCTATGGATGATAATGACTACCTCTTCCGTTTTGATGACGAAGATGAAGAGTAATAGTTTCCAAATAAAAAGAAGTCCTATGGACTTCTTTTTATTTGGCCTCAAAGCCACTTTAATAGTAAGCACACCATAACAGGACGTAAAAAGAAGCGATGGAAGAAATCCAATTGGTTA